>NZ_JBUZWC010000010.1:0-132704 GCF_055329585.1 Virgibacillus sp. GM2-2
GCACGAGGAGGCTCACCAGCCGCCCGCGGAAAGCGACTGTCCGCAGCGGAAATCAGTGTTGCTGTTACCATAAACATGAATTTTCATTAGTGCGCTTTTTACTTCAAATGCGAAGTCAAATGCACCAAATTAGAATTACGAATAATAAGACATTTACTATTAAATTATAGTAATCATACCAGAAAACTATGAATTAACACAATTAGATTGTTTAAATTATTCGACTTGCAATTATGTAATAACTGTTATACAATTAATATAACAGTTATACAAATGAAAGAAGAAGGTGGTTCAATGTGTATATTAACCTTGATTTAGAAGCGACAGCACCGATTTACACACAATTAAAAAATCAAATTATAGCAGGGATAGCTAAGAAAGAAATTTTGCCTGGAGAAGGATTACCGTCCGTCCGATCACTTGCAGCAGATATTGGAATAAATCTTCATACAGTAAATAAAGCTTATCAACAGTTGAAACAAGAAGGGTTTATATTAATTCATCGACAAAAGGGAGTAGTTGTCAATCCTGATGGAGTACCTGAAGCGGATGAAGCATATATTAGTCAACTTAAGCATACATTACATCCACTAATTGCGGAATCGGTCTGTCGTGATGTAAGTGAAGAAGAGTTTCTGGATCTTTGTAGAGGGATTTTTGCTGAATTTAGCGAGGGAGAAGGTGGAGAATAATGAATGCAATGATGATTTTTTTGCTGTTAGTTATCATGATTCCGGGGTTTATTTCACTTATGTTTATCCCGTATTGGACACGCAAGACGGAAAGTTTTGGTGTTTCGATACCGGAGGAGGTTTACCACAGCAATATATTACAAGTGATGCGGAAAAAGTATGTTGTTATAACAGGAATATTAAGTGGCATTGTAGCGATTGTTTTTCTCATGATGGGCGTCTATTTTGAAAATGCGGAAACAATGAGTATTTATTTATCCGTATTGATTGGTATATTTATTATCGCAAATTTTTTTATTTATCTTTCATTCCATCATAAAATGAATCAGTTAAAGTCGGAGAATAATTGGTCAGAGAAAAAGTCACAAATGGTAGTAATTGATACAGCATTTCGCAAACAAAAGCTCACACATTCAAATTTATGGTTTATCGTTTCATTTATTATAGCTTTTGCAACTATCTTTCTTACATTTCGATTGTATGATCGAATACCGGATCGAATCCCGATGCAGTTTGATTTTGAAGGGAACGTTACAAATTGGGCTGACAAATCGTATCGGACATTACTCGTTATGCCAATTATGCAAGTGTATCTAGCGCTTTTATTTCTTTTTGTCAATACAGTCATAGGAAAATCAAAACAACAAGTGAATGCAGATAACCCTAAAGATTCAATGCGGAGAAATGTGATATTTAGACGTAGATGGTCCGCATATATCATTATTACCGGTATAGCGTTAACGCTTCTACTTACATTGACACAGCTTTCGTTTATTTTTCCTATTAATCAGCAGGTATTAGTTATCGTGCCGATTGTATTTGGAATTGGGGTCACCATCGGGGCGATTATTTTATCGATTACAACCGGTCAGGGTGGTAGCCGTGTGAAGATGGGAACCGCGGATGAAAAAGGAAATGTCATTGACCGTGACGATGATCGTTACTGGAAACTAGGTATGTTTTATTTTAATAAGAATGATCCATCCATATTTTTAGAAAAACGATTTGGGGTTGGTTGGACAAATAACTGGGCACATCCATTGTCATGGGTTATTATAATCGTAATCATTGCAGGAGCAGTGGGTATACCGATATTGTTAGGAGTATAACAGGATGATAATAGACAACATGCGAGAAAAAGATGCAGAACAAGTATTAGCAATATTTCAAGAAGGCATCGACACAAAAAATGCTACGTTTGAAACGAAGCCTCCAACTTGGGAGGAATGGGATCGTGACCACGTTTCGTCGTGTCGGTTAGTCGTACGTGATGGAGAGCGTGTATTAGGCTGGGCTGCCTTAAGTCCAACCTCTAACCGGGAGGTATATAAGGGCGTGGCAGAAGTAAGTATTTATTTGCGTCTTAATTGTGTTGGGGAAGGTTTAGGAAGTAAATTGCTACAAGCTATCATTGTGGAAAGTGAAAACCATGGATTTTGGACGTTGAAATCAGGCATTTTTCCGGAAAATAAGGCAAGTATTGCTTTACATGAAAAGTTTGGATTCACCATATTAGGTACACAGGTACGGATCGGCTTGATGGATGGAGTATGGCGAGATGTCGTGCAGATGGAGCGTAGGAGTGAAATTGTTGGGGTATAATGGCTAAAACAAAAAGGAGGAACGATAATGGTTGCATTATATGAACTTGAAACAAAAGAAGAATTCGATCAAGTGTGGGAGAAATCAAAACCAATTATCTTATTCAAACATAGTACGACATGTCCGATTAGTGCTGGTGCATTCGATGAATATAATACATTTTTAGCAGAAGTACAAAAAGAAGTCGAATGTTATCTAGTTAAAGTTATTGAGAGTAGAGACGTTTCCAATCACATTGCAGCGGTAACTGATGTCAAACATGAATCCCCACAAGCTTTTCTTATTGCAGGTCAGGAAGTCTTGTGGCATGAGTCCCATTCGAAAATTACGTTTGATAGCCTGAGAAATAGCTTGAAGCAGTTAGATTAGGGGGAATGTCGATGCAAAAGGAAAAAATAATTCGCCATCACCAAGCAATGCTTGATTGGGCTGAATCGTTAAGAGAGGTTTCTGATGAGAAATGGTTTCGTCCAATTGCGGAAGGTAAGTGGAGTCCAGCTGAAATTATTCGTCATTTTGTGCCTTGGGATGAATTTATTTTGGAGAAGCGAATACCGTACTTTGGCACAGATCAAGCATTGCCAAAAGGACCAAGCGATGCCGAGGTATTTAATAAGGAATCGGCAAAAAAAGGTAGGGCAGATAATCAAGGGGCAACGATTGATGTTTTTGTTGAAACAAGGAAACAGTTGGTAAAAGGCATTACGGAGATTAAAGATGAGCTATGGTCAAAGGATATTAAGATTGGTTCAAGCGAACTTAGTTTATTTGATTATTTTGATGGATTGGCTGAGCACGATTTGCATCATAAGAAGCAGGTAGAGGCTTCCATACACTAAGAATTTTGATCCGCACATAGGTATTACGTGCGGATCTTGTTTCGTTTATGGCTTTACTATTACTTTTATATTTCCGTCATCTTTTTTATCAAAAATTTCATATCCTTTTGCCGCATCATCTAGTGAAAAGCGATGTGTAATAATGTCTGTTGGATCAAACTTGTTGTTTTCTATCATATCGTATAGCTTTGGCATTAAATGAATTACTGGTGCTTGTCCCATTTGGATGGAAACATTACGGCTAAAGAAATCTCCTATTGGAAATCTATTAGCCTCCGTACCGTATACCCCAGTGAGTTGGACTGTTCCAAATTTACGGACAGCCTGTGAGGCGGTTTTAATCGGACTAATCGTTCCAAACTGGTTATCAAATTCAGAACCAAAAGTTTCGTTTGGTGGCACTGTGCCGTCCATACCTACACAATCAATTACAACGTCAGCGCCACCTTTTGTTTCCTCATGTAATAATGCACCAATATCTTCATTTGTTTTAAAGTCATATATTTCCGTATTGTTCGTACGTTTAGCGTGTTCTAGACGGTGGTCGACTTGATCAACTGTAATAACTCTATTAGCCCCTTTTAGCTTGGCAAATTTTTGCGCCATTAATCCTATTGGGCCACTACCGAGGATTACTACTGTGTCTCCCTCTTTCATACCACTATGTTCTACACTCCAATAGGCTGTTGGAATTACATCGGATAGAAAAAGAACACTTTCGTCATCTAAATTACTTGTTTCAGGCACTTTAAAGGATGTAAAATCTGCATACGGAACGCGTAGGTATTCAGCTTGACCACCTGGGAAATTACCAAACATTTCGGTGAATCCAAATAAACCACCGACTTCTCCATGTGGATTTGATACATCACATTGGCTTTCCATTTGATTTTTGCAAAAGTAACATTCTCCGCACCCTATATTAAATGGAATTACTACTCGATCGCCTTTCTTTAAATGCTTTACTTCAGGTCCAACTTCTTCTACAATTCCCATTGGTTCGTGTCCGACTACATAATCTTCTTCTGGTTCAATTCCCCCATGATAGAGATGTAGGTCAGAACCACATATCCCACTTGCTGTTATTTTGACAATCATATCGTTCTTCTCTGTAATAGAAGGAGTATCGACTTGTTTCGTCTCCATTTTTTCTTTCCCTTGAAACGTAACAGCTTTCATCTATCTCACTTCCTTTTCTAGAGGTTAGTAACATATTTCCAGTAATCTATTATTCTAAACGTAGAAAAGAATCAGTGATTTATTTATTAAAAGATAATAAAGTATAAAATCTGTCCAGTTCCAGCGCCTAGACACTCAAGACATAAGCAGTCCACTTTCGTGTGGTAAAAACCACCACACTGCAGTGTTCTGCTTATGCTTGTCGTGTCTTTCAAGGCGTTTGCGCTTTTCTTAAGTTAATTTTTCATGATTTAGTAACCATTTTTTCCGAGCTATCCCCCCACCATAACCTGCTAGCTCGCCATTTGAATTGATCACCCTGTGACATGGAATTACAATAGCAAGTTGATTGGCTCCGTTCGCCCGTGCTACAGCCCGGAATGCAGAAGGGTTTTCAATTGTATGGGCAAGTTCCGAATAGGATCTCGTTTCACCGTATGGAATTTTCATTAACATTTCCCAAACACGCTTTTGAAAAGGAGTGCCAAGGAAATACAATGGGGTACGAAATGCTGTTAAGTTGCCATCAAAGTAGAGTGTTAATTCTTTTTCAATAGACTCAATTGGAGTTGTCATGCCAGGAATGATTATTGATTTCGTGCGCTCCCGCAACCGTTCAATTTCTCTTTCTAGCCCCCTTCGATCGACAAACTCTAATAAATATAAAAAATCGTCATCAGCAATCGCTAGCATTGATCCGAGCTGTGTATCTAACCAGTGAGCTTTTAGAACATTATTAGTGGATGATTTGGTGGATGCAGCTCCCATAATACGCGAAAATGCATCTCTAAAACCGCTGTCCGATTCGTATCCTGTTGAGAGTTGTGTATCTATTACAGATTCCCCGGAGCGTATTAGTTTCATCGCGATTCCCATTCGTCTTGCTCTAGCATATTCCACAAATGTCATGCCAAATCGTTTTTTGAAATGTCGACGTGCGGTTGATTCATCGATCGATAGTTCTTGAAAGTCCTTCTCCTTCCATCTTTTTTCGGGATTCGCTTCAACTGCATTCACTAGTTTTTGTACAATTTCAGAAACCTGGTTAGGGTGAGATAAAGGCTGACATCTTTTGCACGGGCGATAGGATGCAAGTAAGGCTTCTTGAGCAGTTTCAAAAAACTCACAGTTCTCAAATTTAGGCTTTCTAGCTGGACATGTTGGTCGGCAGAATACACCGGTTGTTTTAATTCCCGCGTAAAATGTACCTTCGTATTCTGAGTCTCGATGTAACAAAGCTTGATAGAATTCTTCTTGGTTTTTGGTAATCATTTTTTCATCCTTTCGTCACATGCGTTTTTTCTAGTATAAATGATTAACAAAATTACCGTCACCGAAAATCAGGCATCAATTTTTTTTAGTGGAATTGTGTTTTAGTTGTGAGTGACAGGGGGAATCCATTCATAGTATAATATTCATGGATAGTTATACCTTATTCACTAATGTGGATAGATTAAATGTGTAGATGGAGTTGTGGTAGTTTTGAAAAATAACTCATTATCAGAAGAAGTAACATTGATTGGAAATAGGATTGAAGACAGGAAATATGATATTGCACGGGAAATGGCTTCAGATCGGGATAATGATACCGAACAGGCGTTAGAAATTCGCGCTGAGATAGTACATATCATTGCAGACTCTTTTAGATTAGATAAACAGGAAGTCATGGACCGCATAACTGAATGGGGTAAACTAACTGGTGAACAGGCGATTGCTTATGGTGTAGCTTTGGATGACTCACTTAAGAGTACTTCTGCTATTCGCCAAATTATGTGGAAGAAGATAGAGGAAATTGTACAAGATAACAATCTATCAATTGATGTTGTTTTTGAGGTAGCACGAAACATTGATCCAATCTTAGACCAGGCAGTATACGCATATAGTACAGCTTATGTTAAATCATATAAAGAAGTATTAGATAAAGCACAAGAAAATTTTCTGTCTCTATCAGCACCAGTGGTTCCAATTCTTGCCGGTATTGCCGTCTTGCCGATTATTGGTGGCATTGATACTGACCGTGCAGACGTCTTACTCCAAACAGCATTACAGGAATCCGCTCAACAGGATTTAACGCATTTATTTATCGACTTATCTGGTGTTTCTGTAGTCGACACGATGGTTGCTCACTACATCTTTAAAATTCTACAGTCGCTTGAACTCGTAGGTGTAAAAGCAGTTTTGGCTGGTATCCGTCCAGAGGTTGCACAAACGATGGTAACATTAGGAATAAACTTTTCAGAAGTAAAAACATATAGTACGATGCAGCAAGCATTATCCATGCATATGAAATCAGAAAATATGATTAAATAAGGTATCTGGTACTTTTTCAGTTTTTTAGAAAAAGTATCAGGTACCACTTTTATATAAATTTTTGTTATACTTAACTATACCTCGTACTCTACGAAGGAGGATAAATGTTGAGAAACGGAACAAATTTGCAGAAGGATGCAATGCACATATTAAAGCTAACAAGTAGAACTTTTTACATACCAATAAGCCTATTAAAACCTAAGCTGAAGGAAACAGTAGGATCAGCATATTTATGTATGCGTGCGATTGATGAGATTGAAGATCATGAAATGCTGGAATTAGAAGTGAAACGAAGCTTATTACAGTCAACTAGTGAATTGCTGAAAAAAGAATTCGATAACCAAGCATACCTCGAGCTAATAGAACCCTATAAAGAACTTTTACCTGAAGTGACAATTAGACTAGGGGACTGGATTGAATTCTGCCCTGAAGAAATAGTCGAAAAAATTAAGGCGTCAACTAGCGAAATGGCAGAGGGAATGGCCAAGTGGGTAGAGAAAGAATGGCGAATCGAAACGAAAGAAGACCTGAATAATTATACATACTATGTAGCAGGTTTGGTTGGAGTAATGCTTTCCGATATTTGGGAATGGTATGATGGAACGAAGACTGACCGTGACCTTGCTATCGCTTACGGTCGTGGACTGCAAACAGTGAATATTTTACGCAATCAGCAAGAAGACAAAGAACGTGGAGTAAGTTTTATTCCAGATAATTGGACAACAGAGGATTTGTTTGTGTACACGGAAAAAAATCTTCAGCTTGCTGATGAATATATGAAAGATATTAAAACGCGCAATATCAAGTTGTTTTGCAGAATTCCATTGGCTTTAGCAAAACGTACGCTTAAGGCTTTGAAGAGCGGTCGTGAGAAAATATCTAGAAACGAAGTCGAAACAATTGTTGAAGAAATTAGAAATGAATAGTAATGATCAAAAGCACAGCTCTTTCGATGGAGCTGTGCTTTATTCGGAATTTTATTTTCCAAGTAATGCTTTAACGCCAAGGTAAAGTAAAACTAGACTAAAGACAATGACAGCTAATCCACCAATTATTTGGAAAAAGGTTGCAATACCTACTGTAATAACTGATGAAGTAGGAATATTAGCTAATGCAAAGCCTGCTAAAATACAAGCTAGATATAGCCAAACATGTTCCCTCATTTATTATTCCTCCTTTCCGAAAAACGTTAATAACACTGAAACGATTCAACTCGGTCTAAATCAACTCCGTAGTATACCCATCGATAGCCGGTCCATCTAAAACCTGATATGGATCGCCAACCAACAAACACTGGAAAAAACCAAAATGAATCCCAGTTTAACCATATATACGTGAATCGATATAGACAGCCGCGGATAGCACCAGGGTCAACAGCTTGTGTTGTGAATTGCTGTTGGGTAGGGATGAATGCTGGTGGTGGAGTAGTCGGTGCGCCAACGGTTGGTCCGCCACCTGGTGATGGAATTCCAGGTTGACCTGGGCCCGGTCCTGGTAAGCCACCACCTGGAAATCCAGGGAGATAGTCTGAAATGAAATCTGGGATGTTGAACTGTCTTTCATCATCGTGTGAACGATTATTACGCTTCAATCTTTATTCCTCCTTTAAGAACCTTCATAGTATTATATGGTGATCTGTCTAGAGTGGGATTAATTTTTGAGAATTCATAGATGTTTATATCAAAACCAATGTTATACTAATGAGACTATATAATGGATTGGGAATGGAGAGTGTCTAAAAATTTTAGAAAAGGGAATAGCGTGTGGAAACCTTTTCTTCAGACTAATCGTATGAACCAATGGAAAACTATAAAAGAAGGGTCTTATCATGAATAAAAAGGAGTTACATAACGAGTACCTTTGAACAAAATTTGAGTTTACTAAAAGGAGATTTACTTCATGGACGAAAAAAAGAAATATGAATATTTAGCGGATGATCCAAATAGTAAAGTTATGCCGATCATGCTTTCGTTAATTATTGGAGCATTTTTTGCTATTTTAAACGAGACCTTATTAAACGTGGCACTGACAACTTTAATGGAAGAATTTGATATAACGGTAACGACTGTGCAATGGATGGCAACTGGTTTCATGCTCGTGATGGGGATAATCATTCCGACGTCAGCTGTCTTAATGCAGTGGTTTACAACAAGACAGTTATTTTTAGGAACAATGACGGTATTCACAATCGGGACAACAATTTGTGCGATTGCACCGACATTCCCTATTTTATTAGCTGGTCGTTTTTTGCAGGCGGCAGGTACAGGACTGTTGATTCCGATAATATTTAATACGTTTTTACTTATTTATCCGCCGAAACGACGAGGGACGGTGATGGGGATTGTTGGTCTCGTTATTATGTTTGCACCGGCAATTGGTCCAACTTTATCAGGTGTTATCGTGCAGCATCTCGGATGGCGCTATCTATTTATAACCGTTATTCCTTTCGCTGTATTTTCTGTAGCGTTTGCATATCGTTATTTGACTAACGTGTCAGAGGTTACAAAACCGAAAATAGATGTAATATCGATTATTTATTCTACCATCGGATTTGGTGGAATTGTTTACGGATTTAGTTCAGCAGGTGGGGAAGAAAGTGGATTCTTAAGCCCAGTTGCTTATATCCCAATCGTAATCGGTTGTATATCCGTAGTACTATTTTCTCTAAGACAGTTTAAGTTGAAAGAACCTTTAATGGATCTCCGCGTGTTTAAGTATCCTATGTACACACTTGGGGTGCTGATGTTTCTCATTATCATAATGGGAATGTTCGCTTCAGAGATTATTTTACCAATTTATATGCAAGGGCCACTTGCGTTAACTGCTGCTACTGCTGGATTAGTGTTGTTGCCAGGGAGTTTATTGAATGGATTACTTTCGCCTGTAATGGGAAATTTATTTGATAGAGTAGGACCGCGATTGTTAATGATACCTGCTAGTATCTTGTTATGTGGAGTTATGTTTGTATTGACCGGATTAGATATGCAGACACCAGTATGGGTAATTATTGCAAGTTACATCGTATTAATGATTTCTATTTCAGCAATCATGATGCCTGCTGAAACAAATGGTCTTAATCAGTTACCTAAGCATTTATATCCACATGGGACAGCGGTGATGACAACACTGCAACCAGTGGCAGGAGCAATTGGTGTGTCTGCATTTATCAGCATTATGAATGCACGAAAAAACAGTATATTGGATAAAGCAGCAACACCTGATGATCCTATTACGATAAGCAAAGCAATGGTTTCAGGAGTTGAGCTTGTGTATTATATTGCACTTGGCTTTATGATACTCGCGTTTATTTTATCCCTATTTGTCTACCGTGCTGAACCAATAAATGAAGAAAAAAGTGAAACTCATTAATTATATTAGTGGGTTTTATTTTTTGGCTGTTTTGTTGAATTACTATAGTAAGAAAATAAAGGAACAAAAAAATTATGAAAAAATCAATTCCTCTATTGACTCTCACGTTACGTGATATTTTATAGTGATACATGAAGGGAGGTAATAAGCAATGAAAGTAAAAGAAGTTGCCAACATCGTAGGAATTAGTGTGCGCACACTACATCATTATGATGAAATTGGTCTGTTAACTCCTGAAGAAACGACTGAGTCAGGATATCGGATTTATTCTGAAGAGAATTTGGCTACTTTACAACAAATTTTATTTTTTAAAGAACTTGGCTTCCCTTTGAAAAAGATTAAGGAAATTATGGATAGTCCTAGTTTTGATCGAAACGAGGCATTAGAGGTGCAACGAAATATGTTACTTGAAAAACGTCGGAGAATGGATGACATGATTACCTTAATTGATAAGACAATACAGAATACGAAAGGAGAAATAACCATGAGTAGTCAAGAAAAATTTGAAGGCTTTGACTTTACCCATAATCCTTACGAGCAAGAGGCGCGGGAACGTTGGGGCGATAAAGCAGTTGATGAATCTAATGAAAAGCTCAGCAAAATGTCCAAGACGGAACAACAAGCGCTTGGTGATGAATTTAACGCGATATATAAAAATTTAGCATCATTACGTCACAAATCTCCAGAATCCGAGGAAGCTCAGGATGGAATTGAAAAATGGTTCGTTTATTTAAACAAAATGGGTAATTACTCGCTTGAAGCTTTTAAAGGATTAGGGCAAATGTATGTGGATGATAACCGTTTCACAAAAAATATTGATAAATTTGGTGAGGGACTCGCGATATTTATGCGTGATGCAATGGCTGTTTACGCTGATCGTAATAAATAAGACAAGAGGTGAGGTTGGGATAAAAGTAATTTTATCAAAGAGAATCCGAACTATAATTTAAAATGGTGTAAAAAAACCGCTCCGGAAATATACTTCGCTTTCCGCGGGTGGCTGGTGAGCCTCCTCGTGCTTCGCACTCCGGGGTCTCTCCGATGCCATTCCTCCCGCAGGAGTCTATGTATATTTCCGGAGCTAATATAGATCATTGTTCGTCATTTAATGATAGGACTAGATATTTCCCAGCCTCATCTCATTCTTTATTTACACTCAAGAATTCCGCTTAAATCATTGTAAACTTTATCTGGTGGCAATTGTAGACCTTCTATTGGTAATTGTTGACGATTTATCCATGCGGTATGAAATCCGTAATTTTTTGCACCTGAAATATCCCATCCGTTCGAGGACATGAACAATATCTCATCAGGTTTCACATTTAACTTTTTTGCAGCATATTCGTAGGATCTAGGCGCAGGCTTAAAGTGTTTAATTTCATCGGCACTAATAATCTTTTCAAAATTATTATGAAGTATGGAATGCTCGATTAGTGGATCAAGCATGTCGTGTGAACCGTTTGAAAATACAGCAAGTTGCTTATGTGAAAGTTGATCGAGTACATTTTCTACTTCTTCAAAAACCGCAAGCTGTGTATAAGCTTTTAACAACTCCTCTGCAGATTCACTATTGAGCGTTAAACCATGATTTGCAACAGTATAGTACAACGCATCTCTCGTTATTGAGGAAAAAGTATCATAGTTACCCATGATTTCTCGCAAGTTTGCATATTCTAGTTGTTTTTTACGCCAGGTTTGACTAATGTCTTTTCCATTTCCAGGAAATAATTCGTTGCATTTTTCAATAACAGAATGCACATCGAACAGTGTTCCATAAGCATCGAATACAAATGCATTTATTGTTGAATTCACAATGAAAACTCCTTTTCATTTTATTCCTATTACTATAACCTTAGATTGATGAAGTAAAACAAGGAGAGCTACGTATGATTCAGAAGCTAAATTTACATGCCGTTAAAGTAGTCGAGGATATTTTAGAGGTGCAATTGTTGGCATACCAAGTGGAGGCAGAAATAATTGACTTTGATGGGATCCCACAATTAAAGGATACTGTTAGTTCAATCATGGATTGCGGAGAAACGTTTATTGGCTACAAAACGGAAGATAGGCTAGCCGGATTTATTTCCTATACAATCGAAAATAATATAATGGATATTTGCAGGCTAGTCGTTCATCCTGATCACTTTAGGAAAGGAATTGCTAGTTCATTAATGGAATACGTAATGAATAAATATGCCAAGTTGGAAAAATTCATTGTAAGTACAGGTGAGAAGAATACTCCAGCAATTGCATTGTATGAACGCTTTGGGTTTAAGGTCGTTCAAAAACAAGAAGTGGCGGAAGACGTATATATTGTTTTGATGGAGAAGAAATGATAAAAAACAGGCCCAAATTAAGCCTGTTTTTTTATAACGTTAAAAAGTATAAGTTATGGTGGACCTTATAAGAAAAACTTCGGCACTCGCTATTGAGGACGAGGTGAATGCCGAGTTTTTCTAAAAAGATAAGAATGTATAAAATCTGTCCAGCTCCAGTGCCTAGACACTCGAGACATAAGCAGTCCACTTCTGTGTGGTAAAAACCACCACACTGCAGCGTTCTGCTTATGCTTGTCGTGTCTTTCAAGGCACTTTCGCTTTTCTAATCTATCCCGCCTTAACGGGTAGTAAAGCCTTCACTGAATGAAGTTTCACTTTATGCAGCTTTAGATTGTGACTTACCTGCTGGTGAAGCAAATCCTACATAAATTGATGCAAATGCAATGATAAAGTGCAGTACGTTATCTGCCGGTAGAAGAACAAGACCTGCAATGTTCGTTACGAACAATCCAAGTACTGCTACTAGTAGGTAAACGATACCAAAGATTTTCGCGTACATTGCACTTTTTGCTTCGCTTCCACTCACCGCTATTGCGATTACACCTGAAAGTAGATGAACAATGTTGTGTGCAACTGTTAAATCAAAGATGTTTTCCATAGGTAAGAAAAAGCCTACAATTCCTAAGATGATAAAAATAATACCTAATACTTTTGCATACGCTCTAGCCATTTTAATTTCCTCCTTTTGATTTGTTTTTACATTTTATAATCATTGGTGATGATCGGTAGATTGATAGTTGTCATCACTCCTCTCCCAAGTTGCTTTTATATATTAATTCCCATGTTGCAGGAAATTTAATCCAGTAACTATTTCGTCATTTCTGTAGCGGTACTCGATACTTCATTCGTAGAAGTATTAAATTCTGGCTTTGGACTAATAAATGTCAGAATACTAACTAATAAAACAATCCCTATCATTAAGCTGAAGTCCCATTCTATAAGTTTTTTTAATTTGGAATCATCCTTATCCTGCTTCCTCCACGTTTTTCTAATGATTGACGCTAGAATGACGACAAGTAATACAAGGAAAATTTTAAGTAACAATACTCTGCCCCATAGCGTTTCAAAAAGTAACCAAAGATCTGGTAAAAAGATAATTGTCATTATGCTTCCTGTAATTGTGAGCGTAATAATACTAATTAGGGCATACTTTGAAAAATAAGGTAAGAATTCTTTTACAAATGCCCGATGATTTTTCCAAAAGGCAATGATAATTAGTAATCCGCCGACCCATACTGTTGCTGCAATGAGATGGACCATATCAAGTGCTGTGGTAATGAAAAGTGGCTCATAGGAAATTGCATGACCGGCCAATACTTCACCAACTAGTAAGGATATCATCCATAAACCGTCTATAATACGTGAGCGATGTAGGATGAAAAATCCCACTATTGTTATGACAAACATAAGTAACCACGCAAATCCAAACGCTGTTCCAAAAAAAAGTGATTGTAAGTCATTGATGGCAGTTACTAAACTATTAAATTGAAGGTAACCATAACCAATTAGCATGATTAATACTGAAGATCCTAATATTTTTGATCCTTTTAAATAAGACGCTTTTGCAGATGATGCCAATATGGAGGAAGCGATTCCCCAAAAGACCCAGCCTGCAAGTGCCAAAATACTAATGTAATAGAGCAAGCGAATAAGATACGTTGATGTCGGATGATCATGCTGTGTTTCTGCCTTATCTACTTGTGTAGGTGTTTTAGAAGCTGATTTCTCCTGTGTCTTAGAAATTTCTTGTGATGTTGACTTATCTTTAGTTGTAGATTCGTGATGGGAAGAAGATTGTTCTTCCTGTACTGTTTGTTCATTTGTGTCAGGTGTAGGTTGTTCCTCTTCTGTTTTTATTGGTTCAGGAATGGTTAATTTGAATTGATACGTTCCTTCTACCGGGTGTCCATCTGTTGAAACGACTTTATAGCTCACATTGTAGCTTCCTGATTCAAGCTCAGGTAATTTTAACAAAATGCTTTTTTGATCGTCACTGATCGTCTCATTTGTATTTTTAATCTGATTGCCTTGCCCATCACTGATTGTTATCGATGATAAATTAGGTGCAATCGTAGAACTGAATGAAAGTGTAATGTTATTTGGCGTTTCTTTTAGTTCACTATCCGGCTCCGGTGTTGCACTTACCAATGAGGTGTGTGCTTCAACAGGAGTCGGGATTGTCACAAAGAGAATGACTAAAAGTGACATCAGGGTATATAAGATATTTAATTTTTTTCCCATTGAAGCACCCCCTCATTAAAGCTAACGAAGTAAATGGCAATTTGGATCACTGTACAATAAAATTAATCGCAACGAATGTATTCCTACTTATTACCCAAATGATTCAAACGTAAACAGTAAAATAATTATAGGTCCTTCTAACTGTTTTTATAAAAGCCTCTTATTTGTAGTCAGTTTTTACTATAAATTTACAAAATTTGAATTGTATCATTCTATTAAATGTGCCATATTAATAGTGTATTGTGCGCAATTATGTCATATCATAATGCGTTTGTGATACAAAAATTAAATTGGAGGGTACCGATGAGAAATTCTACTGTTAAGAGGTTGTTGAATCTATTTCTTATTTTCACGCTCGTATTTATGAACTATTCTACTATTTTAGCAATACCTGTTTCAGCTGAAAGTAATGAAGTAGCAGCAGAGGATTTATTTGTTTCAGAGTATATTGAAGGCAGTTCCTACAATAAAGCAATCGAGATTTATAATGGAACTGGTTCAGAGGTAGATTTATCTAATTACCAATTAGCGTTATATAGTAATGGTGCAACGGAACCTAGTCAGGCAGTTACATTGTCAGGCACCTTACAGCATGGGGAAGTTTATGTTATTGCACATAAAAGCGCAGATCCTAGTATTTTAAATCAAGCAGATCTACAGGATTCATCAGTAGTTAATTTTAATGGTGATGATGTTGTTGTTTTGAAAAAAGGCGACATGGTACTCGATTCTTTTGGTAATATCGGAACAACGAATGATTTCGCAAAAGATGTTACACAAGTAAGAAATCCAGAAGTAACAGGACCAAATACAACGTATGACCAGGCAGAATGGACTGATTATGCAACAAATACGTTTGCGTACCTTGGTTCTCACACAATGGATGGAGTAGATCCAGGTGAACCACCTGTAGATCCTGATCCAGATGCAGAAGCATATACGATTGCGGAAGCGCGTGGATTAAGTGATGGAACAGCAGTAATCGTAGAGGGCGTTGTGACGGTTGATAATACCGCAATCAGTAACGGTGCACAATTTACAACTTACATACAAGACGAGACTGGCGGTATTAATGTATTTGCATTTGAACAAGGAGATCTACCTGACGTTAAAGAAGGGGATCTAGTAAAAGTAACTGGGGAACTAGCTTCCTATAATGGATTGAAAGAGGTTGTGCCGAGTTCAATTGAAGTTGTTGAAGAAGGACAAGCCTTACCTGATGTTCAGTCAATTTCTCTTGCTGATTTACAGGATCCAGCAGTGGCTGAGCAGTATGAAGGGGAATTAGTTCACGTTACAGGTTTTATTGAAAATATCCCAAGCTCACCAGCTGGCGGAGGATATAATATATCTCTGGTAGATGGTGATTATAATGGTACGACTTTACGTGTAATAGAGGGGTCACTTGACATTTCTTTAATTGAAGCGGATAAATGGTATGATGTTACCGCGATTGTTAGTCAATACGATTCCTATCAGTTAATTCCAACAGAACAAGCTGATATTCAATTGGCAGAAGAGCAGCCTGAGCCACCATCTGCGGCAGGAATCTATGAATCTACTGTTGAAAGTGTGACAGATGGCGATACGATCCATTTAGCTGATCCTGTTCTTGGTGGTACGAAGGTTCGTTTCTTAAATATTGATACACCAGAAACGTATACAGCACATAACGATGATCCAGCACGAGATGAAATTAATCAGAACCAAAAAGCGAAAGGCGAAGAAGCAAAAGCTTATATGAAGGAATTGCTTCAGCCTGGTGATAAAGTGTTAGTGAAAATTGGCGAAGAGCCTACTGATCAATATGGTAGATTACTAGCAGAAATTATTCGTAAGGAAGACGGCGTCAATATTAACGTTGAAATGGTTCGTCAAGGTTACGCGGTAACGTACTTTATTGCGCCATTTGACGAAGAAGTATACCCGACGTATCAAAATGCTGTAAAAGAAGCGAAGGATGCAGGACTTGGTATTTGGAATCCAGAAGACACACTTCTTGAACTTCCATTTGTTTTCCGAGCAAATGATGATCAAAAAGGATTCTCTAAATACGTTGGAAACTCCGATACAATGAAATATGTTTTACCAGAAAATTGGACAGATGTTCCAGTGGAGAATCGCGTATTTTTCTGGGATGAGAAAACAGCACAGGAGTATGGTTACACATTTGTTGGAGATGGGGATGGAAACACGGAGAATCTTCAAGTCCAATTATTAAGCATGAATGATTTACATGGAAAAATTGATCAACAATATGAACTAGACCCTGATGGCGATGGTACATTTAGCACGTATGGAAAGATGGATTATGTTGCAGGTGCAATTAAGGCACGTGAACAAACCAATCCAAATACATTAGTCGTTCATGCTGGTGATATGATTGGTGGTAGCTCACCAGTGTCTGGATTACTTCAAGATGAACCAACTGTTGAAATCATGGAGGAAATTGGTTTTGACGTTGGAACAGTAGGAAATCATGAATTTGATGAGGGCACAGACGAGTTATTACGCATGGTTAATGGTGGTGAACATCCGGAAGGTACAGAGAACTATGATGGAATGAATTTTCCACTGCTTTGTGCAAACTGTGAATACAAAGATACAGGAGATACATTCTTACCTCCATATGTTGTGAAAGAAGTAGATGGTGAAAAGATCGGATTCGTTGGCGTCATTACGCAGGAGGCTGCAGGTATGGTTATGCCGGCTGGAATTCAGGATATCCAATTTACTAATGCGACTACTGCAACGAATGAAGCTGTGGCTGATTTGCAAGCGGAAGGTGTTGAGGCAATTGTTTTACTTGCTCATATTCCTGCAGAGCAGTCAGGTGATAGTGCTACAGGACAAGCAGCTGATTTAGCAAATGAGGTTAATGATGAAGTGGACGTTATTTTTGCAGCACACAATCATATGGTAGTCGACGGTGTTGTTGATAATAAGTTAATCGTTCAGGCTTCCGAGTACGGAAAAGCATTTGCAGATGTTGATCTTGAAATTGACCGTGCAACAGGCGATATCGTATCGAAAGAGGCGGAAGTTGTTTTTGTAGATCAAAGTCAGGTTACACCTGATGCAGAAGTTACTGCTATTTTACAAAAATATGCTGAGCAAATCGCACCAATTATGAACGAAGTGATTGGCTATAATGCAACGGATCTAACTGGTGATTATTCCAACAATGGTGATCACGGATTGGGTAATCTAATTGCAGACGGTATGAAGGCAACAATGAATAGTGATTTTGCCATGATGAATGGTGGTGGAATTCGCGCTGATTTACTAGCAGGTGAAGTAACGTGGGGAGATTTGTATAACATCCAACCGTTCGGCAATACGTTAATGAAGTTTGAAATTAAGGGAGCAGATCTTTATCCGATTATTCAAGCACAATTGTCGGAAAAATATGGTCCAGACTATAGCATCAGCGGCTTTCATTATACGTGGAATCCAGAAACGACAGAGGTTGTAAGTGTAACATTACCAGACGGAACACCTGTTGATATGGATAAGACTTATACTCTAACCGTGAATAATTATATGGGCACGTCAACTGGTTCAAAGTATGCGCCGATTAGTGAATTGGGTAAAAATCCTGTAATGGGACCCACTGATTTGGATGCAACGATAGAGTTTGTGGAAAGCTTGAATACTACAGAAGCTGATCCATTTGAATATGGCCCGGAAGGACGAATTACTACTACCACTGAGTTGCCGGGTGAAGAACCACAGCCAGAGGTAATTGTGGAACCAAAGAAGAACAACGGAACTGCAACTGTTCATACAAGGGATATAGAAGCTCTTGAAAATGGTGTTCGCGTTGTGATTAATATTCAAAACGATAAGAAGCCACGTCGCTTGTTGTTAAATAAGAAACAGGTAGATATTTTGAAAGAAAAGGAAGTTACATTGGTAGTGAAAAATGATGTAACATCGAAGACTTTTGAAATGATAGAAATGCCAAGCGGTGTGATGAAGGTTAGTTTAGATTAATAGCGTTAATTTTTGTGGGATCCAGCTTTGGTGCTGGATCCTATTTTTGTTTGGAAATTTTTTTATCATGATATGCGGACACAGGATCCCTTATTTGAACAAAAAGACCACAATTTAAGGGTTTAGCGGACAGAGGATTCGCTATTTGGCAAAATGGATGCTGGTTTAGGGCAAATTGCATGAAATAGAGGATCTGGAGTCCGTCAACGTGTTGAAATTGGCTTTTTTTATGGAAATAGTGGAACCTGTGTCCGGTAAACTACTTTCCTCTGAGTTAATGGAAGTTGCATAACGCTGAATCTTGGATAATCTGAAATAAATTTGGATTACATTCAATATTTTTTAAACATTATATTCAATTATTATTGAATAATTTGTTCAATTAATGTAGAATCAAATACAACCATAATCAAATGAGGTGATTAAGTGAATGTATTAAATATGACGAATCGAAAGAGAGAAACGTATCAAATTAAGTTAGAGTATTCGTTACTGTGGGAGTGTGCACTAGGAATTGCTGCGGTTACAAATGAAAGATTGATTGATACATTAGAAAAGACGAATGATTATTGGAGTAAAGTGAAACAATCGTTATCAGCTGACATGATGGTGCAGCTTAACTATGTGCAAAAACACAACACATGGAAGGCATTACTGCAGCTTCTTCATCAAGATAGGTTTACAACTTTACCTGAATTTCTTGCCTATATGGAAAAACTTACTTCTGAAGAGATGAAATTCATTTGTATTCCTTATCTTGGAGAAGGTTACCAACAGGAACGACGAGATGCTGCAAAAGGAGATAAGTCTGCAGTCGAACAGCTAAAGAAAGCTTCAAGCGATAACCCATTTTTTCCTACATACATTGAATATATCTGTACAGTTGATTCGGGAGTGTTAAAAAATCATCTTAGCACTACGATGGAAGGTTGGTATAAAGCCGCTATTGAACCCGAGGCTGAAAAAATACAAGCGATTTTAGAAAGAGACTATCATGCTAAGAAACAAATGCTTGAAAAATTGAATTCAGAAGAACTAGTGGAGTGGGCAACGGGGGGAAGTACCTATTACCCTGAACCGAGTGTGTATCATGTGCTGCTTATTCCTCACTTTGTGTACAGGCCTTGGAACGTTGAGGCAGATATCAAAGGCACGAAAATATTTTATTATCCAGTTGCAAATGACAGTGTTTATCCAGGTGATCCATATCAGCCAAGTCAATTTTTGGTGAATAAATACAAGGCACTCGGGGACGAAGTTAGAATGAAAATCGTCAAGTATTTGGCAGAAAGTGATGTTACGTTGCAGGATCTTACGAATAAATTGGAAATGGGAAAGTCAACCATTCACCATCATTTGAAAATACTTCGCTCGGCTAAGCTTGTAGAAATTAAGGATTCTAAGTATTGTTTAAAAAAACACGCATTAGATGTTTTAGGTAAGGAATTGGAGCAGTTTTTGTATGGAGGTTAACGCTACGAAAGAATTAGATTACCCGAAGCTATCCAAAAATTATCCTGTATTCCGTTTCATGGGCGGTAACCTCATTTCATTTTTTGGTGATCAAATTTATTTGATTGCGATACCATTAATTGTTCTGGCATTGACGGGGTCTCCGTTGGCGATGGGTACGGTGGCGTTTCTGGAACGACTTCCAATTATTTTACAGCCCATTACGGGCATACTTTCCGATCGGTTGAATCGAAAAATGCTTTTGTTAATTTGTGATTTTGGTCGAGGGATACTAGTTGGCGTGATTGGGGTACTGTTTATAGTCGACCGATTGGAAATGTGGCAACTATATAGTGGAGCGTTGACAATTGGATTTTTGAGCCAAATCTATAATACGTCACAGTTTGCATCGGTACCAAGCATGGTTCGAAAACAAGATCTTCACACGGTTAATTCTATTAATACCGGTATATTTAATACAGCGGTCCTTGTGGCTCCTGGACTAGGTGGCATATTAATCAGTTTATATAACCCTGGATATGCTTTGATACTTAATGCAATAAGTTTTTTCATAGCTTTTTTTGCGGTATTAAGTATCAATATTGACTTTGTTAAGCCGATGTCAAAAAAAAGAACCTTTGTCGCGGATATTAAGGAAGGATTTCAGTATGTAATTCAAATAAAGCCAATTTTATTTACAAATTTGGCGATGCTAGCATCCGTTTTCGGAACGACGCTATTCTTAACGATGATGATTTTTTATTTGAAGGATGACATGCAGCTTGCTACAACAAAGATTGGTTGGTTATTATCTATTGGAGGTATTGGTGCCATTTTTGGAGCGTTAGCCACCAATTTGTTACGGAAAAAATTTTCGTATCGAAGAATTTTATTTCTTGCATCTTTTGCGGGTGGAGTCTCCATTATTCTTTTCAGCGTTGCACATACATATATGGCATTAGTTTTATTCAATCTTATGGGAACGGTGGCAGCTTCCATGATGAATCCGTGCATTGCTACAATTAGACAGACCTTAACGCCAGATCATTTACTAGGACGTGTAGTAGCTACAAGTCGATTTATGACTTGGCTTCTGATGCCGGTAGGAGCATTCTTGGCTGGAGTTATGGCAGTGCAAATTGGAACGGATACGACTATATTAATAGGTGGAGCAATCTCCACTCTCGCATCATTTGTTTATCTACATCCATCGTTAAGCTATAAATAGGTTGAAGAATATTTTCCCGTCACTTAGGCTAGATTAAAGATGCAAAAGGAGCGGAGAAGATGAAGGTTAAACTGAAGTGGATCTATAAAGGGAAAAAGACAGATCAAATTGAATTGGAGTCGGAATGGACAACACAGGAATCGTTGGAAAAGTTGATTCCTGATATAGAAAACACGGGCCGGGCAAAAGAAATTGTCATCATTGATGAAATGGGAAATGAATGGACGAAGAAGGAATTTACGAAACTGAAGGAAGCGATTGAACAAGAGCCGCATGATGTGGAAATATATTTTGATGGAGGGTATGATCGTAAATCAGGAAATGCTGGGCTAGGTGTTGTTATTTTTTATAAAAAAGGTAAGGTACCGTATCGATTGCGAACGAATCATTTTATTGAAATGATGGAAACGAATAACGAAGCAGAATATGCCGCGTTATTTTATGCAATTACACAACTGCAGGAATTGGATGTGCATCATTTACCATGTACATTCCGAGGTGATGCACAAGGTGTTTTGCGTCAGCTTTTAGAGGAGTGGCCATGCTACGATGAAAAGTTAAACGCTTGGTTAGATCGAATAGAAGGAAAGCTCCATGAAATGGGAGTTAAACCGTCGTATGAGGTAATTAATCGTAATGACAACAAAGAAGCGGATTGGTTGGCGGGACAAGCGCTTAAACGCGTAACGATTCATAGTACGAAGGAAATATAGCCCAGTTAATGTAAACTGGGCTTTTCCCGTTAAACGGTAAAGAGTGTCCAGATAGATAACAAAATCGACGTGATGATCATAGCAATTAGTGGCTTCAATGCTTTGGTTCTTAAGTCGCGTAGACTAACATTTAACCCTAGTCCCACCATCGCGGCAGTAAGTAACCAAGATGTTGCTGTATAAATACCGTTCATCACATTTTCGGTTACGGGAATCAATTCACCTAATACATAGCTACCAATAACACTCATCACAATGAATCCTACCAAAAACCAAGGAAATTCCACTTTTGCTTGTGAATCTTCAGTGCTTTGGTTTTTTCGTTTCATGATAAAAATAAAAATAAAGCAAAGTGGTACGAGTAAAAATACACGGCCAAGCTTGGCAAGAAGGCCAATTGCCAGTGCCTCATTACCTGCTGGTGCAGCAGCAAGTGCAACGTGTGCAAGCTCATGTAAACTAGATCCTGACCAAATTCCATATTCTACTGGAGATATAGGGAGAAGCGGTCTTAAAACAGTATAAATAAGTGCAAAAATAGTCCCCATTAAGGCGATAATTCCAACTCCGATGGCAGTATCCTCGTCTTTTGCTTTCACAATTGGCGCCACTGCTGCAATTGCTGCAGCACCACATACACCAGTACCGACTCCTAGTAATAAAGAAATTGTTTTATTAGCTTTTATAAACTTGGCAAGCCAAATCATAACGAGTATCGCAAAAGTAATTACAAGTGCATCACGAATCAGTAAGGTTAATCCATCATTAATTACGGTATCGATGTTTAGTTTTAATCCATATAGAACAATCGCAATTCGTAGTATTTTTTTGGATGAAAAGGTAATTCCTGATCGGATCACTTCAGGATAACCGAAAAATTGTCTGTAAATGATTGCAATAATAATGGCACAGGCAAGCTGGCCGACGCGGTCGAACCCAGGAACCAACGCTAACAAATAGCCAAGTAGTGCTATAAAAAATGTAAATGCAATTCCGCCTATCCAGTTTCCAAAACTTGTTTTATGTAGTGTCATCGTGTCACCTCCATTATTTATGATAATTGTTTGTTGTTTATAAGAAAAATAATTTATTATAATAGGTATGATAAGTAAATGATTATGAATAGGGTGGTATTAAGATGGATCAGCATTTACAAGTTTTTGTAACAGTTGTAGATAAACAAAATTTTTCTCGTGCAGCTGAAGAATTACATATGACCCAACCCGCAGTTAGTCAGTATATACGGACACTCGAAAATAATATTGGAACAAGACTACTCGAACGAAGCAACAAGTACGTGCGTTTAAATAAAGTAGGAGAAATTGTATACCACCACGCAAAAGAAATTTTAGGTTTATATACAAAAATGCAAACATTAGTCGACGATGTTACGAATGTTGCTAATGGTCCAATCGCTATCGGCGCTAGTTACACGTTTGGTGAATATGTTCTCCCCCATATTATTGCGAAATTACGGGCGACTTATCCAGAGATTCAACCGTCTGTAACGATTGGGAATACAACTGAAATTGCAGCTTTAGTAGATAGCTATCAACTTGATATTGGTATAGTGGAAGGGCATTTTAAAACCAAAGAACTTACGGTGGATGAATTTGCTGAAGATCAAATGGTCGTTGTAGTAGGAGCAGAGCATGAATTGGCAAAAAACTTTACTAACACAGCTGATCTTGAACGAGAAACATGGATAGTTCGTGAGGAAGGTTCCGGTACGCGTGAAGCAACCGATAATATGTTAAATCAACTAGAAGTATCTCCTACTCAAATAATGACCTTTGGGAGCACACAACCAATTAAAGAGTCCGTAGAAGCTGGCTTGGGTATTAGCCTGTTATCAAAGTGGGCAATACAAAAAGAATTAAAAAATGGTGAATTAGTTTCGTTAGATGTGGAGGGGCTGCCATTTTCAAGACAGTTTTCTATCGTCACGAAATCGATGTTCCAGACAAAAGCATTGGAAGTGTTTATTTCATTGTTGCGAAATGAGAGGATTACGGTGGAATGATGCAAGTGATGTTTAGTTTTTTTGTTTAGATTGCATTTCAGTATTTCGGTTGATGTAATTTGCGAACTAGTGAAAATTCATTTTTATAGTAACTGAACGTTGATTGCAGTTGCGGGCAGATCGGTTTGGAGCGAACATTGTGTGGCTTGAGTGAGTTAACGGACTCACGATTCCTTATTTGTGAAAAATAGGGGCATTCGTGGCAGTTTGCGGACAGATGATACCTTATTTGGCTAAAAACAGGTGAAAGGTATGCTTTTTTATCTGAATAAGACATCCTGAGTCCGTTAATCCTTAAAATTACTTCAAAAAGGTTAAATAAGGTATCCTCTGTCCGCTAAAGATTGTGTAGTACTAGTAATTGTTTTTTATCATGTTGTATACAAAACAACTATCTATTCGAATGGCAGTTAAATGAAAAATAATAAACTGCCACCTCAGAATGGTGACAGTTTATTATTTTATTCATTTGTTTGCTTTTTAGCAAATTCAACAAAATAATTCAATGAATCGGGATTACTAAGCGATCCTTGATTAACGACTTTATCTATAGGTTTACCCATTAAAATTTTCTTAACAGGAATCTCGAGCTTTTTGCCGTTTAATGTTTTGGGAAGGTCTGGAACACTATATATTCCTGTTGGAGCATGCCTTGGCGAACACTGCGTTTTAATTTGACTTTTAATAGATTGCTTAATCTCGTCGGTTAATTCTGCTCCATTCTTCATCGTTACAAACAATGGGACGTAGGAATCGCCATTTCCATCAGGTATATCGACTATCAAGCTGTCAGCAACCTCATCTACTTGATCAACTGCTCGATAAATTTCACTTGTGCCGATTCTAATTCCGCCACGATTTATCGTTGCATCAGATCGACCGTAAATAACACACGTATGCCGATCAGTGATTTTTAAATAATCACCATGTCGCCAAGTTCCTGGAAATACATCAAAGTAACTATCATGCAAGCGGCTACCATCTTCATCGTTCCAGAAATAAATTGGCATGGAAGGGAAAGGTTCAGTTAAAACAAGTTCACCTACCTCATTTATTTTGGGTTCACCGTCATCAGTAAAACTCTCGATTTTAGCGCCTAGTCCTCGACATTGTAATTCACCAGCATACACGGGTAAGATCGGTGCGCCTAATATAAATGCGGTACATACGTCAGTCCCACCGCTTGCTGATGCAATCCATAAATCTTCTTTTACATTGTCATAACACCACTGAAAGCCTTCTGGTGGAAGCGGTGAACCGGTTGAACTGATATTCGTTAAATAACGTAGATCAAATTCTTCTTTCGGGATAAAATCATCTTTCATACATGTAGTAATATAGCTTGCACTTGTTCCAAAAACAGTCATTTTCGTTTCTTCCGCTAATTTCCAAAGCATTTTTTTATCAGGATAACCTGGATTACCATCATACAGCACAATAGTACTACCTGTTAGTAACCCGCCAACAAGAAAGTTCCACATCATCCAACCAGTAGTCGTAAACCAAAAGAAACGGTCATTTTCATCAAGATCACAATGGAAAGTTAATGCTTTTAAGTGTTCCATTAAAATGCCACCTTGACTTTGGACAATAGGCTTTGGTTTACCAGTAGTTCCGGAGGAGAATAATACCCAAAGTGGATCATTAAACGGAACCCGTTCGAAGTTAAGTGTTATTTCTCTGCCTAAATTTACGGCGTGTTTCCACGTAGTAACGTTTTTTAAACAATCAAAATTGGCATTTTCATTTAGGTAGGGAATTGCGATTGTTGCATCTAACGTAGGTAACTCAGCCTGAATTTTTTCTACTACCGATAAGCGGTTGAAATCTTTTCCACTGTAGCGATATCCATCTACAGTTACCATTACCTTAGGTTCAATTTGCTTGAAACGATCAATCACGCTTTGTGTACCAAAGTCTGGCGATGCGCTTGACCAAATTGCCCCGATACTTGATGTCGCAAGAAAAGCGACTACCGATTCATAGATGTTTGCAACATATGCAACTACTCGATCTCCCTTTTTAACTCCTAAATGCTTTAAGGTTAATTGTAATGCGGCAGTATCTTGGTATAATTTATCCCATCTAACTTCTTGTGTTTCTCTAACTTCTGATGTATGAATAATTGCAGGTTTATGTCGGTTGAAATTTTTAAAAATGTGTTCAGCATAGTTAATCTCAGTACCAGTAAACCACTCTGCCCCTGGCATTTTGTGTGAGGATAGCACTTTTTCATAATCAGTTTTGGATTGGATATTGAAATACTCCCATAATGATCCCCAGAAGTCTTCCATATCATCTACAGACCATTTCCAAAGTGAATGGTAATCGTCAAATTGCTTATTTTTGTGTTTTTGCAACCAGTTCATATATTGGTAGATGTTTGATTGTTGTTTTCTTTTTTCGGTCGGTTCCCAAAGCAAGGTTCCTTCTTCTGTTTGTGCCATTGTACCCCTCCTGAATTGATCAATCATTACTCCTATTATATGAAACCGCTTACTGGGTGTAAAGCATACGGTGGTATACTAGTCTTGATTTTACTAACACGTGTGCTACTATTTTAGTAGAATAATTGAATTCCAAGGAGGAGAAGAAATGGTGGAAAAAGTTCAGAGCCCATATGTTCTGTCTGACTTTATTAAGGAAATGACAGATGTAGTTGAGTCGTATAATGAAGATGCACAACGCGTCATACACGCTGAAAAATTGGTTGGTAAATTAGTTCGGACAAAATCGTGGCTAGAGAGTGAAAAGTTAGAGGCGAACGAAAACCATTATGCACGTTATTCGTTGTATCACGATCCAAAAGATCGATTTGAAGTAATAGCACTTGTATGGAAGCCTGGACAACGAACTCCATTGCATGATCATGATGGAACATGGGGTGTAGAAGGTGTTTATGCAGGCCGTATCAAGGTTCAGAACTACTTACAAATCGAAGAGGTTTCTGAGGAAATTAGAAAGCTATATCATACAGGATCGTTAACGGTAAGTGAAGATAGCACAGCTCAGCTCCTCCCGCCAGCAGATTGCCACATTCTTGAGGCTGATGGAGATGAAACGGCGATTACCATCCATGTTTATGGAAAGCGACTGAATAGTTTTTTAATTTTTGATGCCCTAAATGAAAAAGATACATTTGCAATTCGCAAGAAGCAGATAGGTTATTCTTCTTAACCTTTTAGGGTGAAAAATATCATTGCAATCAAGTTATTATACGAAAGTGTATTTTTGGTTTAGTATAGACAGAAACGAAGGGAGAGGAGCGAATGAACTGGAAAATGTTTTTTAAACAAAAAATAAACTTTGGAAAAAAACTTGTTCGGATTCACCATACGAATGCTATTTTGTTCTTATTGCTTTCCATAAGTGGAATCATTTTGTTTTCTACTACATTCCGTTCAACCTTTCCCGGAATTCGTGTGGATGTAAAAAATATTCATATAATAATTGGAATGATTAGTATCCTCCCGTTACTCGTTTATTTACCTAAGCTAAAAAGACATTTAAAACGATTAAGACAACGTTTAAATCATCGCAACAATCTATTCTTCGTCCTTCTAATACTAATCACACTTATTATTTCTGGATTATTCCTAACCTTTCATCGAACATTTCCACCATTTATAAGTACGTTCATGTTGTTCCTGCATGATCTTGCTACATGGATTGGTGTTCCTTACATTGTTTATCACAGTGTTACCCGAAGTAAATGGTTCAAACGAATGGAAAAGAATGCTAGCGAAAAGAGGAAACTTAAACACCCAGTACCTATTGAAGATCATAATCCTGTCATCAGAAGAAGGACATTTTTACGAAAGCTTACAGGTGTATTAATTGCGATTATTTCCATCCCGTTTATTGGAAATTGGTTAAAAACATATTTTCCTTCATTAGGAGAGTTTTCTAAAGATGTAAAAGCAAATCACTTTGAACCACTACCACAACCAAAGCCTAAATCAAAGCCCCCAATTGGCGGTGGGAGAAATGGAGATTTTCGCTATTATACTGTAACAGAAATGCCTACATTAACGAATGAGAATTGGAGTTTTACGGTTGATGGACTTGTTGAGAACCCAAACACTTATCGCTGGAAAGATTTTTTGAAGCTCAGTCGAGAGGTACAGGTAAGTAATTTTCATTGTGTAACAGGTTGGAACGTATACGATATTACGTGGGAAGGGATTCCACTTAAGCAATTTATTAAAAAAGCGGGGATTAAGCCTGAGGCAAAGGTGTTGAAATTTTATTCGGCAGATGGTGTCTATACTGATACACTAACTGTGGAACAAGCAATGCTTGATGATGTTATGATTGCGATGTTAATTGACGGGGAGCTTATCAGTAAGAAAAATGGTGGACCAGTCCGATTAATTGTGCCAAAAATGTATGCGTATAAATCGGTAAAATGGCTGAACAGAATTGAGCTAATTGATCATGAGCATACTGGTTTCTGGGAACAGAGAGGGTACTCAAAAGATGCTTGGGTGAAGTAAAAGTAGGAAAAACAGTATCACTTCGTGTGATGTGATACTGTTTTTTCATTTGATTGTTTCCTAGAAGATTTTTGTTTTGTTACAAAAACAATTTAATGTGAACTTTATCAACTTAAAAAAAGAGTAGTCGCGAATCCTTCCTAGTAGCGGACACAGAAGTCTCTGAACTTATAGTACGTCAAGGACACTGCTTGGTATCGGACTGAGGATGCCTTATTCACCTTTTTTTACCTTTATTTTGAGGATTAACGGACACACGATGCCTTATTAGGCTAAAAAAGATGATTTTCAACTGTTTTTACCCAAATAAGGAATCCTGAGTCCGATAATAACCGCATTTACCCTTATTTTTCACAAATAAGGAATCGTCTGTCCGCTAGCTGACATCCTGCATACAATCATTCCGTATGCTCGAAAATGTTACTTCACTAGCCTTACCCGAAGTGGAAATCAACGTTACTATAAATATGAATTTTCACTAGCCCGCAGTTTACATCAATTGTAAATTTAAAGAGTGATAATCCTAGAAATGTAGCCATATTTTATGGTTTGTTGTTATACTCCGCAAACTTCACAAATGATTGTTCGTCTTCAACTAATCCGCAAGCACCACATTGAACCTTGTACTTTGGTCCATTATAAAGTGTGTGAAATACTTCCACATTATCTGTTGAATAATCGTTTGTAACCTCACCGGATTGTGGATCTAATTTCACAGGTCGAGCGACTTGTTCGATTAGGTTAAAACGAGAACGATTTGTTTTACAGTTCGGACATAAGTATTTTTGCATGGTAGCACCCCCTACCTTTTGTTTATAACGTCGGATATTATAAATTATGGTAGACATTATAAGAAAAACTTTGGCATTCGCTATTAAGGACGAGGCGAATGCCGAGTTTTTCTAACCTTTTGCTCGTTTATCGGCAGCACGACTTCTTTCTTGCGCCTCTTTATCTTCATGGTCAGCAAATTCTTCAATAAACTCAACATCTCTACCATCAGTTAAGTTACTCTTTGGTGTTTGTGGCATGCGATTTTTTCCTTTTGAATGGTTATGTTCATCTCTACCCATTGTTTCACCTCTTTTGAAATAGTTTCTTTTAGTATGTGCAATGGTTACATAATTAACCAAAAAAATAAGCAATCAAATGGACGAAATCCATTGATTGCTTATTTATAATTATTTACTTTCCTCTTCTACGGTCGAACTATCTGTATCATAGGAAATCTCTGATGCATCAACAGGTTCCCATTTTTTCGTTGGTGTATAGAATCGGAGAAGGTCTCCGTATAAAACCTTATCAGATAACTCGAGCTCATGTCGTACTTTTTCTTTTAATTCTTTCATTTTTTCTGTTGGCTTTTCTATTTTTTCACCAGTTTCATTGTCATAATAGGTGCCAGAAATGAAACTATATTTATCAGTGATGAAATCTCCATCACGTAGTGCAATATATTCTTTATGATCTTTAGAGAACATGTCTGTTCCAAATTGAATATAATTTTGTGCGTCAATTCCTACTAGATGTAGAAGTGTTGGCATGACGTCAATTTGACTTGAATATTCGTGTACAGTTCCTTTTCCGTCAACACCAGGTATTTTAATCATAAATGGAACACGTTGCAATTGTGCGTGTTTGAATTCTGTAATTTCTTCTCCAAGCAATTGTTTCATTGCGGCATTATGGTTTTCTGAAATACCGTAGTGATCTCCATATATCATAATTACCGAATCCTTATATAGGCCGGCATCTTTTAGATATTGGAAAAACTCTTTTAGTGATTCATCCAAGTATCTTGCCGTTTGGAAGTATCGATCAACTGATGGATCGCCTGTTTCTGCAGGTTTAATAGATGCTTCCTCAGGACTTATTAGATATGGATGATGATGTGTTAATGTCATCATATGTGCATAAAAAGGCTCTTCTAATGACTTTAACATCGGCATCGATTGCTTAAAGAATGGTTTATCTTTTAGACCATAGTTAATTACATTTTCTTTATTCATATCGTAATGAGCAGAATAAAAGAACTTATCGATTCCAAATTGTTTATATACTTCATCACGGTTCCAGAATGATTTGTTATCACCATGAAATACCGCTGATGTATATCCTTGTCTCTGTCCCAGTATAGCTGGTAATGCTTGATACGTGTTGTTACCTTTTGTCACGAATGCTGCGCCTTGCGGTAATGGATACAAGGATGTGTCCAAGAGCAATTCAGCATCAGCAGTTTTTCCTTGTGCTGTTTGATGGAAGAAATTATCAAAATACGTGAAGTTTTTACTTTCATCATGCACTAGTGAATTTAAAAATGGTGTTACTTCTTCTCCGTGCAATTTGTAATCAATCAAAAATGACTGAAACGATTCAAGGTGTATTTTAATAATGTTCTTTCCTTTGGCAACCCCAAAGAGTTCTGGATTTGGTTCAGCATATTTATTTTTCGTATAGTTTTCTACTTCTGTAATATCGCTACTATCCGCTAAAACACGTTGAGTTGAAGAGCGTAACGTTTGAATAGCATCATAGATTGCAAAGTTATAAGAGCCTAAGTACTTCACAATATAGTTACGGTCAAAGGTTCTAGTTAATAGCTGCGGACGATCTGCTTCTGCTAATCCTAGATTGATAGAAAAAGCTAATACACCTACAGCAAGAACCATTACTGGCTTTTTCTTTTGCATTTTGCTTGCAGACCAGTTTTTCTTTGTCCACACAAATAGTGCAATAAGAATAACAATGTCAAGAGCATAAAATAAATCATGCCATGCTACTAAACTAGCAATACTGCCACCTAAACTTCCGAAATTACTAGTTTGTGTAAGTGTTGGAAGTGTAATATAATCCGCTGCGGACCGGTAGTAAACAACATTTGCATACAACATAAAACTCATTAAGAAGTCTATTATAATAATCCAGATACCCGCCCGTTTACCTTTCGCAAACAAAGCAAAACCTAGGAATATTAATGCAGAACTAAGTGGGTTAAAAAATAATAGAAACTCCTGCATTCCATTTTGAATATCAAGATCAAATTCATAAACATATATAATATAAGATTTTATCCAGAGTAATAGTACAGCAACAAAAAAGAATCCCATTTTTGAAGAAAAAGGCATATTCTTCATTGTTTTCACCTCAAATTTTTATTATTTGTAATCAAAGTTATAAACATGAACTTCGATATTCTAGTGTAATCAAATTCTAATTTCAAAGCAAGCCTATTCACAAATTGTACATAGATTTAATCTGTTTGTAAAAAGAATTTTAATTACGGTATTTTAAAATTTTTCGTCAATTGACAAATGAAAAACGTAGAAATATTATTGTTCTATTGCAGTTTAACCTAGGGCGTATTACCGTCCGAATTAACAGAAAAATTTTTACTTTTGACTGATAAGAATAGTTAGAATTATTTTCACTGATAGACGAAAGTTTAATTTCTAAGGATATCAGTATAAGTGTAAGTTAGGCTGCTAATAAAGCTTAGCGGTAAGCTAAGTTTTCTAACTAATATCAGTATTAGTGCAACGAGAACATTGGTCTTATAAGCTAAGCTTGACGAATGTGGAAGTTGTCCCATGTTTTTTTCCTACACATATTTGTATGTAGGAAAATGAAGTATATGAAAACTTTGTCCATCTTTTTCAATAACACAAAAAAGGAGTTTGTAAACATCATGTCAAAAATTGATCGACAAAAGATTGTTCAAAGTGTTCCGCAACGTGGATTTTTTGGACAACCTAAAGGGTTATTCACATTATTTTTTACAGAATTTTGGGAGCGCTTTTCTTACTATGGAATGCGTGCAATCCTGCTTTTCTATATGTACACGGAGGTAGTAGATGGAGGGCTAGGAATCAGTACGGAGGTTGCAACTTCCATCATGGCGATTTACGGTGCACTTGTATATATGACAGGTGTAATCGGTGGGTGGATCGCTGACAGATTATTAGGTACCCAGCAAACAGTTTTTTATGGTGGGGTACTGATTATGATCGGACATATCGTCCTTGCATTACCATTACAAGTTACAGGGTTATTTCTATCCATGTTCTTCATTATTATTGGTACTGGTTTATTAAAGCCAAACGTTTCGAGTGTAGTTGGGGACATGTACAGCCCAGAGGATAAAAGACGGGACTCAGGCTTTAGTATCTTTTATATGGGAATCAACATGGGTGCGTTAATTGCCCCGTTAATTGTTGGTACAGTTGGACAAGAATATAGCTATCACTATGGCTTTAGCTTAGCTGCAATCGGTATGTTTCTTGGCCTAGTTGTGTTCCTAGTTACACGCAAAAAGTATCTAGGACTTGCCGGTACGTATGTTCCAAATCCACTTGGTGACGGAGAAAGAAAAAAGGTTATCATGCAATTTGGAATTGGTGCGGTAATCATTGCGATTTTACTGGCAATAACTATTCCTACAAATATCTTAACGATTACAACGTTTACCTATTTAATTAGCTTTTTAGGTATAGCGATACCAACTGCCTACTTTATTGTTATGTATCGTAGTCCGAAAACAAATGATGATGAGCGTTCGCGGATTCTTGCTTACATTCCATTATTCGTCGGATCAATGGTTTTCTGGGCTATCCAAGAGCAAGGTTCGATTATTTTAGCTCTTTATGCTAAAGAACGAACAGAATTAAGTTTCATGGGAATTGAATTATTTGCTTCATGGTTCCAATCATTAAATCCATTATTCATTATTTTCCTAGCGCCAGTATTTGCTAGTATGTGGATTAAACTTGGCGATCGTCAACCGTCAACACCAACAAAATTTGGTTTAGGTATTATTCTTGGCGGTATATCGTTTATGGTATTAATTTTCCCAGCTTTAATTAATGGCACTGAATCACTTGTAAGCCCATTATGGCTAGTGCTTAGCTTTTTCTTAGTAGTACTTGGTGAACTTTGCATTTCGCCAGTAGGATTATCTGCGACAACAAAGCTTGCACCTGCGGCCTTCTCAGCACAAACGATGAGCTTATGGTTTATGTCAAATGCAGCTGGTCAAGCAGTTAATGCTCAAATCGTAAAGTTATATGATCCATCTACTGAAGTATTTTACTTCGGGTTAATCGGTGGATTCGCTGTACTACTTGGATTTATCCTATTAGCTTTTTCGAAAAAAATTCAAACATTTATGCGTGGAATACTTTAGTAACTACCTTCCCGTTAACTTGCTTCAAGCAGGTTAACGGGATTTTTATAAAAAATATGAATGTATAAAAATTGTTTTATCAACAAAGTAACATAAAGTAATGATTAGATAGATTCGCAGTCGAAGTAAATTGCGAACTAGTGTAAATTCATGATTATGGTAGCTGTGACGCTGATTTCCGCTTCGGGCAAGGCTAGTCAAGTAACATTTCCGAACGTACTGGAATGATTGCGTGCAGGATGTCAGCTAGCGGAGTTAACGGACACACGATTCCTTATTTGTGAAAAATAAGGGTAAATCCGGTTGTTATCGGACTCAGGATTCCTTATTTGGGTAAAAACAGTTGAAAATCATGTTTTTTAGCTGAATAAGGCATCGTGTGTCCGTTAATCCTCAAAATAAAGGTAAAAAGGGTAAATAAGGCATCCTCAGTCCGATACCAAGCAGTGTCTTTGTGTACTATTCGTTCAGAATGTTTTGTTTACGCTGCGGGCAGTCGCGCACCTTAGGGGACGGCCTTCATTATTAACCACTCTGCGGGGTCTTCAAACTCGTGCTCGTCGTGTTGCAAGTTAATTATTATTTTAAAAACGCTTCATAGCGATAATGAAAGGTAAACCAAGGAGATTATTGGTCCAAAAACGCTTCACAGCATTATGAAGGGCAATTCAAGGCTAGTTTGCATTAGTAACCGATTTTACTGATGCATATTTTTAACAAAAAAGATAGAAGCTAGTTGATGATGAAAAAGAACATTTGAAAGGATGAAGCAAGATGGTTGAAAGACAAAATACATGCCCAGCTTGTGAAGGGACCGGCATGCTATCTGATGATGAAGGTTGGCAATACAAATGTAGTGTGTGTGATGGTCAGGGCTTACAGAATGCACAACCAACAAGAATCCTTGAAGTAGATGAAACGAATCGTCTTTTAGATTAAGATCGAAAAACAACCTATCCACGATGTGAATAGGTTGTTTTGTGTCTAAAGCCGTAAGTTACGGTGAACACTTAATGTGGCATGGTTCCCTGGATTGGTGCAAAGCTATTCATTATGGTTTGCATATCCTGTGGAGGTAACTGAGGAACCTGATAGTATTGATTTTTATTTTGGAATAAAAATACTTCATATGCCATTTCGACGATGTTTGGAACGCTGTCTGAAATAACGCGTCGTAGAACAGGATTCGTTACTTCAAGTGCTGTCATTGTAAATGCTGATGCAGTAGACTTCATAACACCTAACATATACCCTGAAACACATTCATCATTAATTTGACTAACGGATTGACTTGGAGACTTTGGTGCTGACGGTTGCATACCGTAAATTACATCGTTACTTTGTTGCATATTATACGTTTGTGTTTTAACAGTAGGTTCTTGTCCTGTTTTTAACGTTTCAACAATTGTATTGTAAAGCTGTGTCAAAAATGTGCGATGACGTTGATGCATCGTCTTTAATTCAGGACTTTTTATATGCTGTTCATATAATAAATATTGTTCAATACCACCTGTTAATGTTGATAATGCTTCATGCGTATCAAATAGCTCATGTCCGCCATGGCTTACCTGAGCTGGCATTTGTGATGTACCTTGTAGGTTTTGCTGTTGGTTTTGATTTTGCACGAATAAAAGCCTCCTTTAAATTAGTCAAATTTATTTTGTGTTGTCTTGTCTTTCCTATGCATCCTTAATTAAGAGGAAGTTGTTCCAATTTTTTTCTTAAATGCGTTTAGCTTTTTCTCCGTATCATCGATATGTCCTATAATCTGGACCAGGTTTGGTTTTTCTTTCTTAGCCTCAGCGAGTAATGGGTATAGACTTTTTTCAATGTTCTCGTAGTCCTCTGGATATTTTTCCTCTACCATTTTTTCAATTTCGTCCCATTTTTCACCTAGGTTCTTGGCTTTATTTTGAATGGATCCAACTCGTTCTGGAGATTTTTTTGTAACGTTTTTTAGTTCCTTCAATGAATCTAGAACACGACCGACTCCTTTTTCTAGTGAAGAAGAACCACTATCCGCTACTTGAATGGCTTCTCGATTATTTGTATCATTCTGTTCCACTTGTTTAGCTTCTTCATTAGAGTCATTTAGTGCAACAGTAATGAACACGACGACTGTCAGTAAAAAGTAAATTATGCTTTTCATTTTACTTACCCTCCTAATGGTTACTATTGCTTAGTATGGTAAATTTTTCTCGCATTATGCGGATGTTTTGATAAAAAAGAATGGAACAATGTTATAATTATTTAGAATAATTATTTAATGAAGGCTAGGTGAAGAGAGATGGAAGCTAAGCGACCAATTCGAATTGATAATCGGATTTATTTAATTGACGGTTATGATTTAGGTAAACCTGAACGCACGGGTACATATGTTATCGATGAAGAAAACCTAACATTAATTGAAACTGGACCCAGTCCATCTGTTAAGTATGTAAAACAGGGACTTAAATCATTGGGATTTTCATTAAGTGATGTAAAATATATCGTTGTTACACATATTCACTTAGATCATGCAGGAGGTGCGGGGTACTTATTAAAGGATTGTCCTAATGCAAAGGTGGTTGTACATCCAAGGGGTGAGCGTCATTTAGTTGATCCAAAACGCTTAGCTGCTGGTGCACGGGCAATATATGGGGAAAGCTTCTCTGAATTATTCGATCCAATTGTTCCTGTACCCGAAGACAAAATCATTGTTAAGGGTGAAGGTGATGTATTAAATATTGGATCAGAATGTACGCTTGAATTTCTGGATACTCCTGGTCACGCTAAACATCACTTCAGTATTTATGACCCAGTTAGTAATGGAATATTTACAGGAGATACAGTCGGTATACGATACGATCAATTGATTCGTGATGGTATAGACTTATTTCTACCTTCGACTTCACCCAATCATTTTGACCCTACTGCGATGCAACACGCCATTAGTCGTGTGAAAGAACTTAATGTTGACCGGATATACTACGGTCATTTTGGAGTGACTACTAATATTAACGTTGCGCTTGACCAAGCATCTAAGTGGCTAGAACTATTTGTGGAAGAGGGAGAAAAGGTTTATTTCGCTGGAGAAGGCTATGCAGAACTTGCGAGAAGGTTATTATTTCGTGTTAAAGAACACTTGCGTACACTCGATGTTCCGGATGATCATGATGTGTACATTCTGATAAACCTTGATATGCAAGTTAGTGCATTAGGCATTATTGATTATTTCCAAAAAGTAAAAATGTAATAAAAAGGGCGCTTCTTCCGGATTGTGGAAGGAGTGCCTTTGTGTTTAGCGCGATAATAATTTGGGTATAGGTTTTGGAAATAAGGCAAATGCTTTAAAAGAAAAAATTTATACATAAGAGGTGGAATATGAGGAACGTCACATCCGTTTTTTGGAGTGCACTTATCATTTGTGTTGCTGTTGTAGTATGGGGTTCAGTTGCTCCAAGTAATTTACAAGATGCAACAGCAAAAGTAACGGAAGCTATATCTGTGCATTTCGGTTGGTATTATTTAATTATCATAATGATTATGTTGATTTTCTGTGTGTACTTAGCATTTTCTAAGTTTGGAAACGTTAAATTAGGTAAAGAAGGGGATAAACCCGAATTTAGCATGCTTTCATGGTTTGCTATGCTATTTAGTGCAGGAATGGGAATGGGTCTTGTTTTTTGGACAACCGCTGAACCAATTTCACATGCATTTAAAAGCGCACCTGAAGCTGAACTTGGTACTGATGAAGCGGTAAAAGAAGCGCTTCAATATTCATTCTTCCATTGGGGCATTCACGCTTGGGCAGTTTATGGAATTGTAGCACTAGTTTTAGCCTATTTTAAATTTCATAAAGGAGCTCCAGGACTTATTAGTGCAACACTCGTACCGTTGTTCGGTGAAAAGGCGATGCAAGGTATTCCTGGTAAATTGATTGATATACTTGCAGTTGTTGCCACAGTAGTCGGTGTAGCTGCAACCTTAGGGTTTGGATCTGCGCAAATTAATAGTGGGATTTCATTCCTTTACGGCATCCCTGATACATTTGGAATGCAATTAATTGTGCTTGCGGTAGCGACTTTATTGTTTATTGGTTCCGCATGGTCAGGAATTGGCCGTGGAATTAAATATTTAAGTAATATTAATATGGGTCTAGCTTTTATCTTATTGCTAATGCTATTTATTGTTGGACCTACGTTATATATTTTGAATATGTTTACAACTACACTTGGTAGTTATGTTACAAACTTTTTTGATATGAGTTTTCGCTTAGCACCACTAGATGGTGATAACCGTACTTGGATTAACGGTTGGACAATCTTCTATTGGGCATGGTGGATTTCATGGGCACCGTTCGTTGGAATTTTCATTGCGAGAATTTCGAAAGGTCGTACCGTCAAAGAATTTATGCTTGGTGTATTATTCGTGCCAGCATTGGTTTGCTTTATTTTCTTCGCTGTATTTGGAGTATCTGCTTTAAACCTGGAGCAAAATGGTATCGCGACTATTTCGAAGTTATCGTTAGAAACGTCAACATTTGGTGTGCTTGATCATTATCCACTAGGAACGATAATGTCTGTAATAACCATATTTGTTGTCGCTATTTTCTTTATAACATCTGCTGACTCAGCTACATTCGTTCTTGGAATGTTAACTACTTCAGGTCATATCAATCCTGCTAATTCGGTGAAAATAGTATGGGGATTAGCGCAATCAGCAATGGCAGCAATTGTTGTTTATTTTGGCGGAACACAAGGGTTACAAAATGTGTTGATTATCGCAGCATTACCTTTTTCACTCGTCATTATGTTGATGGGGGCATCCTTCTATAAGGCGGTAAGTCAAGAAAGGCGAGAAAAATTGAAAGCAGATTCGAGTTCAAAATGATTCGAATAGCATGTTTTTATAAAGCGAAAAATACGTTACACTGAGAAAAATCTCCGGCACTCAGACAAGTGTAATCTTAATGTATCTATTGGTGAAAACATTAGCGAGGTGCAGCCATGAATATTAACTTCGAACAAGACATTGATATAGGTATCTTAAACATATATGGACCAAAACAGAATAGTATTTCGTCGATAACGTACGATTCTCGTAAGGTTTTTGATAAAACAGCTTTTGTTTGTATCGCTGGGGAAAATGAAGATGGGCATTATTATATAGGTGATGCAGTTAGACAAGGAGCAACTGTCCTAGTAGGGGATAACGATGTCGTATTAAAAGAGATGAGCAGTCAATTTCCTAACTGTACCTTTTTATTAGTAAAAGATGTCCGTAGCGCAGTAGCGAAATTAGCTTTACATTTTCACGACTCCCGTTACAAAAATTTATATACCGTTGGCATTACAGGTACAAATGGGAAGACTACTGTAGCAGCCTACGTAAAGTCTCTATTAAATAATTTAGGATTTCCTACTGGATCAATCGGGACAACTGGAGTTTGGACATCGAATAGTAAGATGGATTTTATGCAGAGTACCCCTACTACTCCTGAATCTACAGATCTTCACCATATATTTGATCAATTGTATACTTCTGGAGATAAAGCTGTAGCCATGGAGGTTTCTTCCATTGCTATGGAGCAAAAACGTGTTGAAGGGATTATGTTTGATGTCGGTATCCATACAAACCTTTCACCTGAGCATATTGAGTACCATAAAAACTTTGAAAACTATAAAAGAGCAAAGCTAAAAATGTTTAAGCAAGTAAAAACCGCTGTCGTAAATGTGGACGACTTTGAAATGGCTCCAGATCTGTTAAAAATGTATAAAGGTAATGTTTTCACCTATAGTATCTCGAGTGATTCGAATGCCGATGTAATCGCCACGAATATTCGTGTGAGTGATAATGGATCGATAATTGATTTAGCTATTCTTGGTGACACATTTACGGTACACACGCCTGTTTTCGGTGAATACAATATTGCCAATTTAATAGCGGCAGTTTGTGTAGCTTTAGACGCTGGCTTCGCTAAAGAAAAAATTGTAGAAGCATTAGCATTCATCGAAAACCCTGAAGGAAGATTTGAATTGCTTCAACAGGAAACTGCAGGTAGAAAGATTATTCTTGATTACGCACATACTCCGGTTGCATTACGGAATTTGTTGACTGAGGTGCGAAAGCTTGAACACAATCGATTAATCGTGATGATCGCAGGTATTGGGATCCGTGATTTTGAAAAAATGCCAAAGATGGCAGGTGTCGTCGATGGCGAAGCCGATTCAATCGTGGTTACAGTGGATCATCCTGGCTTCAATGATCCTAATAGGGTTGTAGACCGGGTTCTTGATGGATTTTCAAATCGAAATGCCGACAACATCTATCCGACCTTATCTAGGGAAGAAGGTGTAAAAGAAGCTCTCGCATTAGGTGAAGCGGGAGACATAATCTTGCTTACTAGTGGTTGTATTAATGGAGCGCAAATCATCAAAGGTGAGAAAGTACCACACTCTGATGAAGCGATCATTAAAGACTATTTTTATGAATTAGAACATAGCGCAGAACATGAATTGCAAGAAGGCATATAGGTAAGAAAAACACAGAGTCATCGACAATACGTGAAAAAGCCTGAACCAAATAACTTAGGTTCAGGCTTTTTCTATGCTAATTCACTTATTTTTCTTCCGTACGTAAAAATGTAAGAATAAAAAATAGTACAAAGCTTAGAAGCATGATGGATCCACCGACAATAAAAAATACATTGGTAACCGTATCGTTTAAATCAAATGGACGTACATAATACAGCCACATACCTGAGGTTAAGCCAATCGCCCCTATAATTGCTGTCCATACATGGAGTGTTGATAATACTTTATTTGCTGGAGTAAACACCTTATAGAAAACTGACCACGCGAATAAGGATAACCAGCCAACTACCAAGATATGAGCATGCACTGTTTTAAATGCATAGCCGCCAGACCCTGCCATGTGTGAACCAATGAATGCCCCAATCAAGGCGAACGCCGCCGAAAAGCGAAGTAATACCTTGCTATATTTATTCAATCTAATCACTCCTTTATTTCCACAACTTCCATTTTCAATCATTATAACAATAATGTACAGTACGAGTATGAATGGAATATGAACAACGTGTAACAAACAATAAAAAAACACTATTGACATAAAAGTGTATTAATCATATAATACATTTACAATATGTATGAACCACTTAATACACACACTTAATACTACCAAGAAAAACATCTAAGCGTATATAGGAGTTGTTTTGATGAATGTAAACTTTAATAACCGTGATCCCGTTTATTTACAGGTTGTTCGTTATTTTAAAGAACAAATTGCTGTTGGTGAATTAGCACCTGGTGAAGAAATCCCTTCAAGACGCGAGCTTGCGAATCAGATCAAAATTAATCCGAACACCGCACAACGGGCTTATAAAGAAATGGAAGAGCAGGGTCTAATAAACACGGAACGTAATCATCCAAGTAAAATTACCTTTGATGAAAAGATCCTAGGGAAGGTGCGAGAGGAATTGTTGGAAAAAGCAGTTAATGATTTTGTTGAATCTGTAAAATCGATTAATGTACCAATGGAGGAATTACTTCGTTTGGTTGAAGAAGCTTATAAAACAAATAGCAATCAATAAGGGGGCAGAGAAATGATTGAAGTAAAAGAACTGACAAAGAAATTCGGTCGAAAGAAAGTTTTAAAAGGCGTATCTTTTACAGCTAATAAAGGAGAAATTACTTGTCTGATTGGGATAAACGGAGTCGGAAAAACAACGATACTAAACGCAATTATGGCTCTTACACCTATGAATAAAGGACAAATATTAATTGACGGTGAAGCAATTAATAAACAGTCATTTGAAAAAGTAACCTTTATTCCAGACGCTATCACTATGCTACCACATATGAAAATAGCCGAAGCAATGGAATTTATGAAAGACTTTTATAAATGCTGGAATCAAAAACGTGCTACAGAACTACTTGGTTTTTTTAATTTAAACGAAGACGATAAGATCTCTTCCTTATCAAAGGGGAACACAGCAAAGGTAAATTTATTGATGGGACTAGCGATGGATGTGGATTACATATTAATGGATGAGCCTTTTTCTGGAATCGATATGTTTAGTAGAGAACAAATTGCGAATGTGTTTACAAGTCATTTGATTGAAGATCGTGGCGTTATCATTACAACGCATGAAATTAGCGATATTGAGCATTTAATCGATAAAGTAGTTTTGTTGGACGAAGGAATTGTATTAAAAGAATTTAGTACAGAAGAGGTTCGTGAATCAGAAGGTAAATCTGTAATTGATGTAATGAGAGAGGTGTACCAAGGATGAATCGATATTTGAAGCTAGTCAATTTTGAATTTAATCGATTTGCAAAGCTGTTTATGGTTTTATTGGGGATTACAGCGGTGGTTCAAATTATCGGTGTAATAATAGAAGCAAGAAAATATTTGAGCTTGGCTAATGACAAGATCAATGAAGAAATGATGTCTAAGGCAGATTTTATTATGCAAAACGGAGAAATGAGCTTTTTTCAAGTTGCTAGAAGCGTTTGGTTTCTAGGTCCCATTGCGCTATGTGTTGCCGCGGTAGCATTCTATATATTCTTTATTTGGTATCGTGACTGGTTAGGTAAAAATACATTTATTTATCGGTTGTTGATGTTGCCAACTGCAAGATTAAATGTGTATTATGCAAAAATAACGACAATTATGCTTGCGACACTTGGTTTTGTGGCATTTCAATTAATTTTATTACCAATCGAAACTACCATTTTAAAGTGGATGATACCAAGAGATTTTCGATTGGATATGGGAGTAACTGAAGTTATTGGAAATCTGCCGGAGCTTCAAATTATTTTTCCTACCTCAATCACAGAATTTATTTTATATTACAGTGCAGGTTTAATGGCTGTATCAATTTTGTTTACAGGTATTTTATTTGAGCGAAGTTTTAAGTGGAAGGGAATAATTGCTGGGGCACTATACAGTGCTTTTGCCGTGGTCGTAATTCTATCTCCACTTTTATTGCAAGAGTTTGTATTGGATGGCTTTTTCTACCCAATTGAATTATTGGTGTTTACAATCGTCATGGGAATAATCGTTTTAGTAGGTTCCACATGGGTGAGTGGCTACTTACTAAAGAAAAAAGTAACGGTGTAAGGAGGGATTATGATGAAAAAGTATTGGAAACTGAGTGTAATTATTGTTTTGGTCGTATTTGGAATTGGTACATTTTTCGTAAATGGTGCAATGACTGCATCAACCTACCCGGAATTTTATATTAAAAAGATGAGTGGAAACGAAAAAGTTGTTGAAAATATTTCTCTAAATGGATCCTATGAAGTAGTGGAACAAGGAAGAGCAGGCAGTGGGTTAGAGATAACATCAAAAGGGACAGAATACCAAGTTGAAGAGATCTTTCTTAAGCAGCTACTTGGAACATACAACCCGAAAATTGAGTCATTACAGGAAAAGTACCGAGACTTTATGCGCAGGAAGTCTGTGCAGCTTCAACACTATTACGAAGATGACCAATTTCTCGTATATGCAGAGGTGGATTACGAAACTAGTTCTTTAAAGCCGGAAGACTTCAGACTCGAACTAGCTGTTTTGGATAAAAAAACCGATAAAACACGATCCTTTTCTGTTGAGGTTCCTAAAAATCAAAAAACCAATTATATGTTTGTAGAGGACGTCCAGTTGATAAACGGAAATATAAAAGTTCTTACAGAAACGCTCGTTCATGAGGAAGAAAGCTATATAAATGAGGAACATTTGTATACGATTGATCAATCAAAACAAAAGATAATTGATAGTGAGCTAGTGTATGTAGCGAAAGATTTCCAAAGTCAAGGTTCAACCCATGTGGATGTGAACATGGTTCCTGAATCGAACTATTTGGCACCTCACAATAAAATTGTATTTGTTAAATCGGAGACTAAACAGTTAATGCAATCCGAAGGTTCGACTGAAATGCCTGTGGAAAAAACAAAATTGGTTAATCTTAATGTTTATAATTTGGAAACAAATGAAATGGAAAAAATGGATGTTTCAAAAGAGATAAATAACTTAGGCTATCCAGATAGTTTTAATGGTACTAACATATATTTTTCAAAGTTAAATGAAAAAGAGTTTGTTGTTACCTCGCTCAATATCGAAACCAAGAAAACGAACGAACTTGTAAAAATGGAGCTTGAAAATGTGAAAAAGGAGGAAGGTTCATTTCTTAGCACGATAAAAAACGAGAAACTTTATGTATATATAAAAGGCAACTATGACGAAGGAAATGATCAGCTTAAGGTTTACGATCTAAAAAACGGTGAGTTGGTTTTCGAAGGAGAAGTAAGAACGAAAGATCCGTCAAAAAATGGTGCCCAAAAAAATGTTCATTTATATCATATGACTGTAAATTAAAGCAAGAAGCTGGTTCTGGAAAAAATCCGGTACCAGCTTCTTTCATTTAATATACCTCGAAATTCTGTCCAGTCTGCAATCCGCATACGCTTTTTTTAAACGCCAGTGCCACCCGACTGGCAGGTACCGCATCATACCCTTGAAAGTAGTCTTGAAGTCTCTCCCATGATTCTTGGACAGCATTGGGGCTGACACTATTGATTCGAATTCCACGAGGCATTTCGATAGCGGATGCTTTAACGAATGCTTTTACACCGCCATTTGCCATTGCAGCAGAAGCACCCTGCGGAATCGGATCATCCATCATAATCCCGGTCGTTAGTGTAAAACTACCATTGTCATTTACGTGATCTAACCCTAGTAGAACTAGGTTGATCTGTCCTTTAAGTTTACTTTTCACTCCTTTTTCGTTCCGTTCAGGTGTTAACTCGGTAAGTGGACTAAATGCTGCACCTCCAGCAGCGTTAATTACTGCATCCACACGTCCCACTTGTTCATACATATTTTTGATGCTATCAGGTGAGGTGATGTCTACGACCACATCTGAGCCATTCCGTCCTGCGCAAATTAAATCATGGTCATCTTCCAATTCTTTGAAAATATGTTTACCAATCGTTCCACTAGCACCGACAAGAAGTATTTTCATATTGACCAACCTTTCTATAGTATCTATCATTGATTTATTCCAAAAAAGGCGTATATTCTAGGTAGTATAAGAGTCCCTGTATTAAATTTATGTAACGTATTGAAATTTATGTATGAAAGGGGAACTTAAAATGATAGTTACCGAGCGCTTACAGTTAAGGAAAATGTGCATGGACGATGTTAATAATCTTGCAGAAATATTCACAGATCCTGTAGCCATGGCACAGTATCCATCTACGAAAAATAAAGAAGAAACGATGAAGTGGATTGAATGGACATTGGATAATTATCGGAGATTTGGCGTTGGCCTTTGGATTGTGGAGAATAAAGGGACTAGTGAGTTTTTAGGACAATGTGGCATTGTCCCGCAACAATTTAATGATGAAGTGAAGATGGAAATTGGATACTTATTTAAAAGATCGGTATGGGGAAATGGCTATGCAACGGAATCCGCTTTGGCTTGTAAAAAATATGGTTTTGAGGAAAACAATTATACAAAATTGATTTCGTTGATTGATTTAAATAATGAACCTTCCATAAAGGTCGCTGAACGAATTGGTATGAATCAGGAAGGCGTTGTTCATCGGTGGGATAAGGACATATTTCTGTATTCATGTACCAAATAAAAAAGGAGAATGCAATTTGGTGAAAGAATCTGTTGAAATAATGTGGAAAAATTACTTGCAAAGTCTACCTGAATCAGAAAGAGAGAGTAAAACGTATACATCCTGGGCTTTTGGTAGTGGTCCGGAAATGGCTGAAGAATTAGCGGAATTAGTAATTCGAGGTGAGAAAACAGCTACTTGTTCTTTGCATATATTTTATGAAACTGGTGAGGAAGAATTACCTTTTGTAGGCGAACTAAACATAATAACCGATTGGAATGGTGAGGCAGAAGCGATTACAGAAACCATTGATGTGCAAATTATTCCTTTTAATAAGGTTAGTGCAGAATTTGCTGCCAAAGAAGGTGAAGGAGATAAATCTTATACATATTGGCGACGTGTCCATGTGGAATTTTTTACGGAAGAATTGAAAGAGCTAGACAAAGTGTTTGACGAAAATATGTTAGTGGTTTGTGAGGAATTTAAGGTTGTATATAAAAATGGAGGAAAGCAGGTATAGACCTGTTTCCTCTATTTTTTCATCACTTATGGTTTTAAGCGGATCCGACGCTACAACTTTTGCCCGTAATACTTGTCCAATGAGAATCCACGTCCGAGAATTTCGGATGCGTTAAGGAAGATAACAAATGAAGTTGGCTCCTCTTCCTGTAGAAGTTTTTTCAAGCGAACGGCTTCCGCTTGTTCTGTCACACATAATAGCATTGTTTTATCTTCCTTAGAATAGCCGCCAACGGTCCGAATTTTTGTAAGGCTTCGGTCGATTTCATTTCGAATTAGTGCTTGGATCTGTTCTTCTTTTTCGGTAATAATTAGGATCAGCTTGGTAGATGATGTACGTAGCTGAACCCGATCAATTACTTTACTTGTTACATAAATACACATTAATGCAAATAGCGTTAGTTCTAAATTAAATACGATTATAGAAGAAATCACAACAGCGCCATCAACGATAAGCTGGGAATAGCCACTTGATAAGCCAGTGAATTTCTTTACGATCTGGGCAATCGCAGCAGTTCCACCAGTTGAACCATTGCCCTTATATACTGTTCCAAGACCAATTCCTAAAACAATTCCCCCATAAAGTGCACCTAAAAGCGGGTTAGTGATGGTATAAGGAATATCTGCAGATAACCAAATAATAAATGGCACCCAAAATGTACCTAGTAGCGTTTTCCAGCCAAAGTCATTACCAAGTAACAACCAACCAATAAAAAAAACAGGAATATTAATAAGAAATTGAGTATATGCAGGGCTAAGTTCATAAAGCTCAAATAAAATAGTACTTATACCAGAAATTCCACCTGCAGCTAGTTTAGCGGGTAATAGGAACATATTATATGATAATGCTACTAGTGTTGCTCCGACAATTACAAATATATATTCTTTTAAAGATTGATTCGTTTTTTGTTGATTTTTCATAGCTGTATTTTTCCTTTCTATGTATGGACGACTAGTATAGTGTAAGTTTGTTTCGTGTAACTGTCAATTTACCTCCGTATAAGAAAAGCGCAAGCGCCTTGAAAGACACAAACAGCATAAACAGAACGCTGCAGTGTGGTGTTTTTACCACACGGAAGTGGACTGCTTATGTGTCGAGTGCCTAGGCGCTGAAGCTGGACAGTTTTTATACATTCTTACCTTATAAGAAAAACTTCGGCGTTCGCAAAAGTCCTTAATAGCGAATGCCGAAGCTCTTTAATATGGTCTACCATAATTTCTGACGTTATAAAAAGAACCCCCTGCTGATGGAGGCTCTTAATTAAGGTTGCTATATCTGATACAAAGTGCTAAAATAGGAATACTGTTGACATTTTTAATTTTGACTATAAATATATCCATATATATTTTATCATATAAAATTAATTACGTCAACTATAAAAGTGAATTCGTAAAGGATGGGGTTGTTTTATGAGTCGGGAGATGGAAGATCGAGTTGCTGAACAGAGACGCGTAGATGATGTAGTACAGGAAATAGAAAGAAAAGAAGAATCATTAATTCAGAAGGCTCGTGTACTAAAGGACAACGTCGTTAAACTCAGAAAGAACTTTTGGGAGGATGTAACGGTAAACCTCGATGAACCTGATGATGTCATTGAGACACAAGCAAGTATAAAACAACAAGCAGAATTACTATCGGAAAAAGAAAGAGGTCATGGAAAAATTGCTCAACAGCTTAAAACGCTGGATCGATTAAAGGGTTCTCCTTACTTTGGGCGAATTGATTTTTTAGAAGACACCGAGAGCGCAGAAGATAGTATTTATATTGGAATAGCATCATTGATGAATCGTAATGATGAAAACTTTTTGATCTATGATTGGCGCGCCCCCATCTCAAGCATTTATTATGACTTTCCTCCTGGAAAAGCAAGTTATGAGACTGTAGATGGTTCGATTTCAGGGGAGATCACCTTAAAAAGACAGTTCATCATTAAGGACAAAACTATTAAAGGAATGTTTGATACAGGTGTGACAATACAAGATGAGCTTCTGCAAGAGGCCCTTGGAAATAACGCGAGTACCTCCATGAAAAATATTGTAGCAACTATACAAAAAGAACAAAATCAAATTATCCGAAACGAATCAAGTAAATATCTTATTGTGCAAGGGGTTGCAGGAAGTGGAAAAACATCGGCTGCTTTACAGCGAATTGCATATTTAATGTATCGTCATCGTGAATTGCTAAGCGGAGAAAATATTATGCTGTTTTCCCCGAATTGGCTGTTTTCTAGTTATGTAGCAAATGTCCTTCCCGAACTTGGAGAGGAAAATATGAAGCAAACTACTTTTTTGGAGTACCTGGAAGCTAAAGTAGGTTCGTCTATTACGATTGAATCTCCATTTGATCAAATGGAGTATGTGCTAACCGGATTGAATGACACGAATCATACATGTAAATTGGAAGGTATTCGTTTTAAATCAAGCATGGATTTTAAAAAAGTATTGGATGATTATATTTCCCATTTAAGTCATGATGGGTTGCTTTTTAAAAATATCATTTTTCGTAAAGAAGTACTTATTTCTAAAGAAAGGATACGTGATTTCTTTTATTCACTTGACCCAATCGGTACTCCGAATCGAATGGAACTCGTCTCTAAATGGTTACTCGATGAGTTAAGCAAAGCTCAACGAAAAGAACAGGAAAAGGATTGGGTATTAGACGAAATAGAATTAATGGATAAAGATGAATTCTTGAAAGCGTATAGACATGCACAAGATCAGGATGAGGAGTCATTAATAGAAGAAGAAAAATACTTGAGAAAAAAAGTAGTGAAAAAAAGGTTCTCATCGTTAAAGATACAAGTAAAAAAATTTGGATTTGTTAACGTTCTTGCGACATTCAGGAATCTATTCAATGGTTTCGAACATGCGGAAACTCCTAATAATTGGGAGGGAATATGTAAACAAACATTCAAAAATTTATCGAATAAACATTTATCTTGGGAAGATGCAACACCATTTGCGTATTTTAAAGGAAAAATAATTGGTGATGCCGAGAATCGGTCAATTCGTCATTTGATTATTGATGAGGCGCAGGATTATTCCGTATTTCAATATGCCTATCTACAGGAAGTATTTCCTTATACAAGAATGACCTTGTTAGGCGATTTCAATCAGGGAATCTATACACATGCAACACATGTAAATACATTTTTGCCGGAAGAAATGCGAGAAAGAATCGAAAGAATTAATTTAACAAAAAGTTATCGATCTACTAGACAAATTGTTGAGTTTACAAGGAGTTTTGCAGCAGAAGATGGCAAATTCATAGAACCTTTTAATCGTGACGGAAAATTACCCGTGCTTGCTGAGATAGATAATATTGTAGATAGAAATGAACGGTTGCTTACAACAGCAAAAAACTTACAAATCATTGGTCATGAAACAGTAGCGATTATCTGTAAAACATTAGAAGAATGTGATGTAATTTTCCAAACGTTAAATGGAAAGCTATTAGTTACAAAAATAGATGAAGAGACTCATTCCTTTCAAAAAGGAATACTAATTTTACCGGTTTATTGGGCAAAAGGTATTGAATTTGATGCAGTAATAATTCCTAACGCCTCCAATCGACATTATGTTAATGAATCCGAACGAAACCTTTTCTATACTGCTTGTACTAGGGCAATGCATGAACTAATCATGTTAACAATTAATGAACCCTGCATGTTTATTAAAGAAGCACCGTTGAACACATTTAGTCAGGAAAAAAGGAATTTTTGAATTGGTGTCGAAATGGAAACTAAGTAGAATCTGAAAAGGAGCGTTTGTATGAATCCGATTATAAATCAAATAGGAACAGTTTTTATTCCGGTTCGTGATATTGAAAAAGCTAGAAATTGGTATTGCGATATTTTAGGGTTGCCTGTAACAGAAGAGGTTTTATTTGGTCATTTATATGTGATACCTATGCAAGGAACGGGGATTGTTTTGGACAGTAAAATCTATCAGCCTGACCGTGTATTTCAGACTCCACCGTTTCATTTAGACACCTATGACATTGAAAAAGCGTTTGATTTCATGAAAGAAAAAGGGGTTGAAATCATTACGGAAATCGAACACAATCAGTGGTTCAATTTCAAGGATCCAGACGGAAATGTATTGATGGTTTGTGAATGTTAAGGGAAGGGGGGAGTTTCTTGCGTAATCATAGAGTAATATTTATTACAGGTGCGGCTCAAGGAATTGGTTTAGAAATTGGAAAAGTCTTTGCTGAAGAGGGCGATACGGTCATACTAAGTGACTTGGATGAAAAAGTAATTACGGTAGCCAAGGAACTAAGAATACAAGGTTTTGATATTGATGGAGTTGTATGTGATGTAACATCTGAGGATGAATTAACATCTTCATTGAACAAAACGGTTAAAAAGTATGGCAAGGTAGATGTGTTAATTAATAATGCAGGATTACAGCACGTAGCACCGTTGGAGGAGTTTCCAACCAAAAAGTTTGAGCAGTTAACAAAGATAATGCTAACTGCTCCATTTATTGCGATCAAACATGTCTTTCCTATGATGAAAAGCAACGGATTTGGACGAATCATTAACATGGCATCAATAAATGGCTTAGTTGGGTTTGCAGGAAAAGCTGCTTATAACAGTGCAAAGCATGGGGTGATTGGATTAACAAAAGTTGCTGCCCTTGAAGGAGCGGAGCACGGCATTACCGTAAATGCTATTTGCCCAGGATATGTAGACACACCGTTAGTACGGGGACAGCTAGAGAGTTTGGCTGAAACACGAAATGTTCCTCTAGAAAAGGTCTTAGAAGAAGTTATTTATCCGCTTGTTCCGCAAAAACGTTTGTTAGATACGAAAGAGATAGCAGATTATGTTTTATTTTTAGCAAGTGAAAAAGCGAGAGGTGTGACGGGGCAAGCCGTTGTACTGGACGGTGGATATACAGCGCAATAATGGTTACAAAATAAGTCAGAATTATGGTAAAATAACGATAATAATAAGTTCAGGGGGACATTTAAGATGGAGAAGACTTTTCCAATCTTTCAAACGAAATTCAAACCTCCTCAAGTAAAAAACGCAATCCTAAGACGTTCATCATTGGCAAAAAAGTTGCAAGACATTCCCCAATATCCACTAACGGTCATTCAATCCGGGCCAGGTTATGGAAAGAGTACAGCGCTTGCAGCTTACTTAAAAGATAGTGGCGTGACATATTGTTGGTTAAGCCTATCAAAGCAGGATGACGATATCATACCTTTCTTATATTACATCATCCATTCTATTCGATCACAATTCAGTAACTTTGGTGATCAATTATTGAAACGGTTGGAAAGTATTGTTGATGATGAAGAGGTAGGTTTACTTTGTGCTGAATTTGTAAATGAACTAACAACAACTGAAAAAGAAATCACTATCATTTTAGACGATTATCATTTAATAGCTCATTCCACTCGTATCGAGAGCTGGATGCTAAGTTTAATTGAGTATTTACCAGACACTGTTCACCTTGTATTGGCCAGTCGTACAAAACTCACCTGGGATCTCCTCAAAAAACTTCGGGTAAAAGGGGAAGTTTTGGAACTGAATGAATCTGATTTTACCTTCAGCCCAGCCGAGATAGAAGTTTTTATTTCCGATGCTTACCAGGAGGATCTTTCATCACGGCATGCCTCACTTATTTTTCAAAAAACGGAAGGATGGATTATGGCGATCCAAATGATTGGAACGCAATTAGCCAAGGGAGAAAATGTACATGCAATACTTGGTAATCGCACCGAAACATTAGAAGATTTATTCCAATTCCTCGCATTTGATGTTGTTTCTAAACAGACAGAAAAGGTACAATTGTTTCTATTAAAATCGAGTATATTTGAAGAATTGGACCCTGTTGTACTGGAAGATGTCCTAGAGATCCAGGAAGGGAAAAATTATCTCCAATTGATCGAACAAGAAAACCTTTTTTTAACTTCGCTCGAGGACAATCAATATCGTTATCATGCTTTATTTAGAGAGTTTTTAAGTAACAAACTGAAGCGTGAAGACCCCACATTGTATCGGAAGTTGCATCATAAAGCAGGAGTCTACTTTCAAGAAAATCACCATTATGAAGCGGCCATTCATCACTTTGAATTAATCGGGGAGTGGCATGCCTCTGCGAGAATACTAGACCATTATGGTCAGAACATGCTAGATTTAGGTTTGTTAGAGAGCCTGAAGGATAAAATTGCATCACTACCGATAGAATTGAAGAATAGCTTTCCTATGTTGTGGATCTATGAAGGGGATATAAATCGTTATCGATGTATATATGAAGAGGCTGTTGAATGTTACAAGTATGCCGAAGCAGCCAGTGAAACCGGCTATACAATCCAGCTATTGGCGTTACAAGGGATTGGCAGAATTTATCTAGATACAATACAGCCTGACAAGGCGGAATATTACCTAAAACGAGCCATAGCTATTCATCCTCATGCTAACATGACGAAAGATGAAACGATTCAATTGTACCGGCTAATGGCTGAGAATCTACTAAATGCTGGGCGTGCCAATGAAGCGGAAAAGTGGGTTTCAAAGGGAATTGACCTCTCCCATTCAACTTACTATAAAGAAAACTTAGAAGCTAGACTGTGGCTTAGGACTGGCAAATATGATCAAGCTCTATCCTTTTTACACCATCAATATGAGCATGAAAAAGAACAGAGGTTGCAGCAATCACATCGAGAGACAGTACTATTATTATCGCTTATTTATAGCTTTAAAGGTGAAGTTGACGAAGCAGTGAGTTATGCAGAAGATGGGATCGAGCAAGGTAAAACACATCTCGCTCCATTTACAGAAGCATGTGGTTGGATCCGCCTAGGACATGCACTGCAATTGTCGAAAATGGAAAATGAAATAGAGGCCGCTTCATGCTATAAAAAGGCTTTGCATCTAATGGACCGCGTGAATGTATCACGAGGAAAAGCGGAACCACTAATGGGTTTATGCCTGTTATATAGTATGAAAGGGAATTATGAACGGGCCACGTTTTATGCGGAACAAGCGCTGCGGGAGACCGATTTAGTACATGATGGATGGTTATCAGCATTGATCAAATTAAGCTGGGGGATTTCTAGTTATTACAAACAAGATATACCTCATGCGAAGCAGTTATTAGATGATTGTGTTTCCTTTTTTGAAACGTGTAACGATCAATATGGGCTAGCTGTATCCCTATTGTGGCAAATGATTATCTCCTATCAGGAAGACAATTGGAAGGTATTTGAACAGTCGAGTAGTCGCTGCTTTAATGTAACGCAAACGAACAATTATCATTTTCTGTTTGAACGTCGTACGCTGTTTGGACCATTCGATTTACAGGTGCTTTCACCAGTATTGCTTGAGGTTGAGAAACGGCAAATACATGTCGGGTATGTAACCGATTTGATTGCCAAGTTAGGTATACGTAAGAGTCCTACTCATCCAGGATATACATTGCGCATTCAAACATTAGGATCATTTACTATTTGGTTAGGTAATAGGAAATTAGATGAAAAAGATTGGCGAAGAGATAAGGCGAAGGAATTGTTTCAATTATTGTTATCAAAACGTGGAAAATTCACTACGCGTGAAGAAATTTTTCGTACGTTATGGCCGGATCAAGATGAGGCAGCTTCATCAGCGGGTTTAAAGGTCGCTATTAACGCGTTAAACAAAGTACTAGAACCAGATAGAAAAGCGAGATCAGTTCCATATTTTATTGAACGTCAAGCTACATCGTATCGACTTAATATGCAAACTGGAATTGAGTGGGATGTGTTAAATTTTGAACAATGGGTAAACGATGGCTTAAAAGAGGTTGACCGCAAACGTTCGATGAATTGGTTAAAAAAAGGTTTAGACTATTATAACGGGGACTACTTACCAGAACGCCACTATGAGGATTGGTGTATCAAGGAAAGGGAGCAAATTAAAACGCTATACCTAAGGGGAGCAGAGAAGCTCACACAAATGTACGTGAGTTTTGAGCAATATAGCGAAGCAATTGTTTGGTGTGAAACAATTTTGCAGCTTGATCCAAACTGGGAAGAAGCATATCGCTTATTGATGTTTTGCTATTACCAACAAAATAATCGTGCACAGGCTATCAAGTATTACCACATGTGTTGCGATCAACTAGAAACGGAAATTGGCGTAGGACCAATGCGTGCAACAAAACAAATGTATGAAATGATCCTAGAAACGAGTTAGTTTTATTAGAAAAGCGTAAGCGCCCGTTTAGCAACGTACAAACTGCGCCCACACAACGTGGGTGGTTCGATGTTGCACGCAAAGTGCGGTTTTAATCGAACTTCCTACCCTCTGAGATAAAGGAAACATGCCCCTGCAAAAGGGGTATGCCGACGTTGTGCGACAAGCACGGTTTTAGTCGACCTTCCTTTTTGTACGAACCGATGTTGACTTATCGCAGTGGAGGAGTGTGAAGTTTGATAGTTGCTGGGCGCTGGAGCTAGACAGCTTTTCTTTTATACTTTCTTTGCTTATTAGAAAAAACTCGGCATTCGCCTCGTCCTTAGCTAGTGCCGAAGTTTTTCTTATAATTCTAACTTATGCTTTCTGACGTTAAAACAACAAGAAACCAGCAGACGGTTTCCTTGTTGTTTTTTCTTTTGTCGAGAATGCGGTGTTCTTGATGAGGGGCTATATAATTCATAGTCTTATAGGAGGCAAAATCTAAAATACTGGCCAATTCTCGGAAATACAAGCGAGATTTCAGAAATACAAGCCAAGCTAACCAGTCGCCTCCGCTTTTATAATCACGTTGTAACTAATTTGTAACCGCTTTCTTTTATAACTAAAGTACACTTAAATAAGGGGGAAAGGTCAGTGAAAAAAACTCGAATTGGAATTATATTGATGTTTTTCGTTTTGGCATTATTTTTAGTAGCTTGTAACGGTTCAGAGGAAGCAAATGGCGGTGGAAATGATGGTGGGGAGAATGGCGAAAAAAGCCCAATTAAAATTGGGGTATTAGCTTCATTATCGGGAGCTTTAGAAGCTTACGGTGAACAAACGAAGCGTGGTTTTGAGCTGGGAATCGAGTACGCGACTGATGGAACAAATGAAATTAACGGACATCCGATTGAAGTAATTTATGAAGATACAGAAACAAAGCCTGAGGTAGCTGTACAGCGAGCAGTTTCATTATTAGAGGAAGAGGAAGTTGACTTCTTAGTGGGTTCTTCTAGTTCTGCAGACACATTGGCGGTTGTTCCGCTTGCAAAACAATATAAGAAAATCATGGTTGTTGAACCAGCAGTTGCAGATAGCATTACTGGTGAAAACTTTAATGAATACATTTTTAGAACTGCACGTAATTCCTCTCAGGATGCGTATGCAGCTGCGGCAGCAATTGCTGACGAAGGTGTAACCATTGCAACATTAGCACCTGACTATTCTTTTGGTAGAGATGGCGTTGCAGCATTTAAACAAGCGGCGGAAGAGCTTGGGGCAGAAATAGTTTTAGAAGAATATGCAGATCCAAATGCAACAGACTTTACAGCAAATATCCAAAAAATTATTGATGCAAAGCCTGATTACTTATTTGTTGTTTGGGCTGGAGCAAATACACCTTGGGGTCAATTACAGGATATGAATGTTCAAGGGCAAGGAATTAAGATTTCAACTGGGGCTCCAGATATTGCAGCATTAAAAACAATGGGAGCAGTAGTGGGAATGGAAGGATTTACAGTATACCATCACACGTTACCAGATAATGAGATTAATGATTGGTTAGTTGAAGAGCATAAGAAACGATTTGACGGAGAGGTACCAGATTTGTTTACACCTGGTGGGATGTCAGCAGCAATCGCAATTGTAAAAGCAATCGAGGAAGCTGGAGTAGATGCCTCTGGCGAAGATTATATTAAAACGATGGAAGGCATGTCATTTGAAACGCCAAAGGGTACGATGACGTTCCGAGAAGAAGATCATCAGGCATTGCAAACCATGTATCATATTAAATTACAGGAAAAAGAAGGATTTGATTATCCGGTCCCTGTTTTAATTGATGAATTATCTCCGGAACAAACAGCTCCACCTATTCGAAATTAACATGTTGTAAAGGAGCGGAATAGGAATGACATCTATTTTAGAAACAAAGGATTTATCTATTGCATTCGGCGGTCATAAGGCCGTCGATGCAGTTAATTTATCGGTGAAAGAAAATGAATTTAAATCGGTAGTCGGTCCAAATGGTGCCGGTAAAACTACGTTATTTAATTTAATTAGTGGTCAATTAAAACCTACAAAAGGTACTGTTCTTTTTAAAGGAAAAGATATCACAAGGCAGACAACGACGAAGCGAACACGACTAGGAATTGGTCGTTCGTTTCAGTTAACAAATGTGTTTCCGAACCTAACTGTGCTAGAGAATGTTCGTTTAGCAGTTCAAGCACAAGCAGGGATCAGGTACCAAATGTTTCGTCATTTTTCTTCCTATAAGGAATTTGACGTAAAAGCGCAAGAGCTTTTAGATACCGTATTATTGGATAACCAGGCATTAGCTCTTGCTAAAAATCTGGCTCATGGAGAAAAACGTAAGCTAGAAATTGCGATGTTACTTGCTCTTGAGACAGAACTTTTATTGCTTGATGAACCAACAGCTGGTATGTCGATAGAGGAAGTTCCAACAATTTTAGAAGTAATCAAAAAGATCAAAGATCAGCGTGATCGAACAATTCTATTGATTGAACACAAAATGGATATGGTACTAGATTTATCCGATAGTTTAATGGTTCTTCATAACGGAAAACTGCTAGCCGATGGCTCACCAGATGAAATAATGGAGAATGAAATGGTTCAATCTGCTTACCTGGGAGGTTTTTACGATGACGTTTCTTAAAGTAGATAATCTTCATACGTACATTGATCAATATCATATCCTCCAGGGTGTATCGTTTGAGGCAAGTAAAGGTGAGGTTACAGTATTGCTTGGCCGAAATGGAGCAGGAAAAACAACTACTTTACGAAGCATTATGGGATTTCATGATGTAAGAGATGGAGCTATTGAATATAAAGGTTCTTCTATTGAATCGTTGCCCACGTATGAAATTGCCAAGAAAGGAATTGGATATGTTCCAGAGGATCAAGGCATTTTTGGTGGACTAACAGTAAAAGAGAATCTAGATGTAGCAGTTCAAAAATATAACGATAAAACAAAAGAAAATCTAGACTATGTATTAAATTTATTTCCGGACTTAAAGACTTTTTATCACCAAAAAGGTGGCAGGTTAAGTGGTGGCCAAAAACAGATGCTTGCGATTGCAAAAGCATACGTAAATGACAACGAATTAGTTCTAATTGATGAACCAAGTAAAGGGCTTGCGCCAGTAGTAATCGAAAAAGTTATGCAGTCAATCATTGAAATGAAGGAAAGAACTACGGTTGTACTCGTTGAACAAAACTTTATGATGGCGAGTCAAATTGGCGATAACTATTACATTATTGATGAAGGGAAAACTGTAAACCACGGTACAATGAATGATTTGAAAAACGATGATTCACTACGGAAACAATATTTAGGCATAGCTTGATCTGTCTCTTGGTTACAAAAAATAATGAATTTTGTTGTTGCAACGCTCCTGCTTTCCTGAAAAATGAGAGTGAGGTTAATATTGGCGGACACCAAATCTGTTATTTGTATGAAATGGGGGTAAATGCGAATGTTCGTGGACACAGGATCCGTTATATTGAAAAAAATAGTGATTTCATCGTATTTTCACCTAAATAACGTATCCTGTGTCCTCTTACCCCATAAAACTTGATCTAAAAGTAAAAATAAGGGATTCTGTGTCCGCTACTGATCCGTCTTCGCCTCTACTATTCGAGAGGGAGAAGTATGTGGCAGTTTATACATTTGGTGAAAAACAACAATCATATAGGAAACAGCCAAAAAATAAGAAGGAGGGGACAGAAGAGTGGATACAATTATTAATTTAACTGTAAATGGGTTGTCAACTGGACTATTAATTTTCTTGTTGGCAGTTGGTTTAACGTTAATATTCGGTTTAATGGATGTATTAAATTTTGCTCACGGCGGACTATTCGCATGGGGAGCATTTTCAGGAATATGGACATATAACGCTACGGGAAGCTTCTGGTTAGGTATACTTGCTGCAATCGCTTCCGGTCTAGTATTAGGCTTTGCGATGGAGCGTTTCATCATTCAGCCGGTGTATGGTAATCATATCCGTCAAATACTTATTACACTTGGACTAATGCTCGTTTTAAGCGAGCTACTAAAGGTCGTTTTTGGGCCTGATCCAATTGCTGCAGCAACGCCACCTTATTTGGAAGGTAGTTGGACATTTGGCGGAATTATTTTAATAAAATATCGAATATTTATTATTGTTATTGGTCTATTAATTTTTGCCGGATTGATGTATTTACTAAACCGAACAAAAATCGGTTTGGTTGTACGTGCTGGGGTTATGGACAAGGAAATGGTAGAGGCTCTTGGAATTAATATTAAAAGGGTATTTATGCTTGTATTTATGTTTGGTGCAGCTTTAGCGGCATTAGGCGGTATGCTAATGGGATCCTACTCTAGTGTTATCTATGCTGAGATGGGGATGGAATATAACATTCTAGCATTCATTGTTGTGGTAATCGGTGGTATGGGAAGTGTACCAGGATCTGCTTTAGCAGCAATTTTAGTAGGGTTGCTAGGTGCTTATATGGCATATTATGTACCCGGGTTAGCAGTTGCTGTAAATATGTTATTGATGGTGTTTGTATTATTGTTCAGACCATCCGGATTATTCGGCGCAAAGGAGGATGTTAGATGAAAAAACTACAAAGTCTTCCTTCTAGGTGGAATGCGTTACTAATTCTGTGCTTTCTATTCCTTATCATTTTACCGTTCGTGTATGAATCGCATAGCCTGATGGTGTTACTAACGCAAGTATTTATATTTGCCGTATTTGCCATGAGCTATGACATATTACTAGGTTTTACGGGTATTGTTTCGTTTGGTCATGCGATGTTTTTCGGAATTGGGGCGTACGCAACAGCTATTTTCATGAAAAATTTTGAGCCGACCATCGGTACGATGCTCTTATCCATTTTGGCTGGTGCAGTGCTTGCCGCAATCGTCAGTTACATCGTAGGGATGTTGTCATTACGATTGAAAAGTCATTTTTATGCCATGCTAACACTTGCTTTTGCTCAATTATTTTTTATTTTAGCAGAACAGTGGAGAAGTCTAACGATGGGAAACGATGGATTTACCATTTTACTACCTACTATCTTCTACGATCGAACAAATTTATATCTTGCAGCACTTATCCTAATGGGTGTTGTCTACATGTTGTTAAGAAGGTTTACCCAATCACCGCTCGGAAAGGTGTTACAGGCCATTCGGGAAAATGAAAAGCGTGTAGAATCACTCGGGTACAAGGTTCTTCATTATAAAGTGATTGCTAGTATTGTAGCAGGAGTAGTTGCAAGTGTAAGTGGAGCAATGTATGTGTACACGTTGCGCTATGTAAATACATCTGTATTTGGAATTGAGCAAACGCTTGATGTATTACTAATGACCATAATAGGTGGGGTAGGCACATTGATTGGTGCAGTTGTTGGTTCTGGCTTAATCGAATTTGTGCATCATTGGTTAACAGAACTGTCGGATGTACATTGGATTTTTGAAAGATGGATTATCTTATTTGGGATTATCTATATTTTAGCGGTAATGTTTTTCCCGCAAGGTATTGTTGGGAGTATTCAAGAGAGACTTGGTAGACGTAAAGTAAATAATAGACTTCCAGTTGAAGAAAACTCCGAAGTTACAGAGGAAAAATCTTCTAAAGGAGCATAATTCGAAAAGCACAAGCGCCCGTTTAACAACGTACAAACTGCGCCCACGCAACGTGGGTGGTTCGATGTTGCACGCAAAGTGCGGTTTTAATCGAACTTCATTCTGAGATAAAGGAAACATGCCCCTGCAAAAGGGGTATGTCGACGTTGTGCGACAAGCACGGTTTTAGTCGACCTTCCTTTTTCGTACGAGCCGATGTTGACTTATCGCAGTGGAAGAGTGTGAAGTTTGCTAGTTGCTGGGCGCTGGAGCTAGACAGCTTCTCGTTTATACTTTCTTTGATAATAATAATGTTGGATAGATATGGAGGGGAATGGATTGTCAGTTGGAATTTTGAGCACAGGTATATATATTCCTCAAAATAAAATGACGAGTAAAGAACTTGCAGAGGTATCTGGTTTACCTGAAGACGTAGTAAGAACCAAATTAGGGATAAATGAGAAACCTATTCCTGGGGAAAATGACCATACGTGTGAAATGGGAATTCACGCTGCAAAAGATGCGATTAATAAAGCTGGAATTGATCCATTAGAAATTGATCTCATCATTTATATCGGTGAAGAACATAAGGAATATCCGGTTTGGACATCCGGTATTAAACTGCAAGAGGAGATTGGTGCTACGAACGCGTGGGCATTTGACACGGCATTACGATGCGGTACAACGGTAATGGCGTTAAAGGTTGCAAAGGATATGATGATTGCCGATCCCTCGATCCAGACTGTATTACTTGCAGGTGGTTACCGAAACGTTGATTTAATCGACTATTCTAATCCCAAAACACGTTTTATGTTTAATTTAGCAGCTGGTGGCGGAGCGATTCTCTTACAAAAAGACAGTGGGAAAAATGAAGTGTTGCAAAGTCACTTAATGACGGATGGAAGCTTTTCTGAAGATGTCGTAGTACCTGCCGGAGGAACAAAGCAACCCATTACTAGCGAAGCAATTGAACAGAAACAGCATTTCTTGGATGTCCCTGATCCAGCTGGTATGAAGGCGCGTTTAGAAAAAAAGTCGATGAAAAACTTTTTAAAGGTTATTCGCCATTCATTGGCGAAAAGTGGTTATAGTGACCAAGATATCGATTATTTAGGAATACTTCATATGAAAAAATCTGCCCATGACTTTGTTTTACGTGAATTAGGGTTATCTGAACAGCAATCTATCTATCTAGCAGATTATGGACACATTGGTCAGATCGATCAAATCCTTTCGCTGCAATTGGCTCTAGAAGAAGAGAAAGTGAAAAATGGCGATATCGTTGTACTAGTTAGTGCAGGAATTGGTTATGCATGGGGTGCTTCAACAATACGCTGGGGAACAAATTAAGGAGGTACATAATGCAAAAAGTAGAATTGAAATCGATCACACTTGCAAATGGTGAAACAATTGGATATCGAGAGCGGGAGGGTGGGGAAAAGTTACTTGTACTCGTCCATGGTAATATGACGTCCTCCAAGCATTGGGATGTGCTACTTGATGCGTTACCAGGTGATTATAAGGTTTTTGCGATTGACCTACGCGGCTTCGGAACATCGTCCTATCATAAACCAATAGCTACAATAAAAGATTTTTCGGAGGATTTATATCTATTTGTAAAAGAGCTTGATTTGAACGAATTTGCACTAATGGGCTGGTCGCTTGGTGGCACTGTAGCAATGCAATTTACTGCGGATCACACTGAATATGTTGAAAAATTGCTCTTGCTTGCTTCTGGGTCAACGCGTGGGTTTCCATTTATGGGTCTAGATAAAAATGGCGAGTTAACGAAACGGTTAACAACCATTGACGAGGTAAAACAAGATTATGTTCGTACAATTCCGATTCAAAAGGCTTACGATACAAAAGATAAAGAACTATTAAAAAATGTTTGGAATGCTGCGATTTATACGCATAACCAACCCACCACAGAGAAATATGACGAATACCTTGAGGATATGACGACACAGCGAAATCTTGCTGAGACATATCAGGCGCTAAATGTGTTTAATATCAGTGGAAAGGACAACGGATTTGGCCTTGGTAGTGGTGAAGTAAACAACATTCAAGTACCTACCCTCGTTTTATACGGTGAAAATGATTTAGTTGTAACAAAATCGATGACAGATGAAATTATAGAGGATTTATCAACCAATACAACCGTAGTCATGTTAAAGAATTGCGGACATTCACCTTTAATCGATGATATAGATCAGCTTGTTCAAAAGATTGATCAGTTTTTACAGGTGAAGGAAAGGAGAACAACATGAGATTAAATGGGAAGACAGCAGTAATCACTGGCAGTGGTAATGGTATCGGAAAAGAAACAGCACTAACTTTTGCAAAAGAAGGTGCAAACATCGTTATTGGTGAATTTAATCAAGAAGCAGGAGAAGCGACGGTAAATGCAATAGAAAAGCTTGGTGGGAAAGCAATTTTTCATAAAGTGGATGTAGCTAATCAGGCTCAAGTTGAAAAAATGATGAAGATTGCGCATGAAACCTTTGGGAGTATTGATATCTTAATTAATAATGCTGGTATTACGATGGATGGAATGTTGACAAAGCTTGACAGTGACGCATGGCAAAAGGTTATCGATGTCAACCTGAGTGGTGTTTTTTATTGCACCCAAGCAGCGATCCCTTACATGATTGACCAAGGTAGTGGAAAAATCATTAGTGCTTCTTCTGTAGTCGGTGTTTATGGGAACGTGGGTCAAACAAATTATGCTGCTACAAAAGCTGGCGTTATTGGGATGACAAAGACCTGGGCGAAGGAATTAGGACGCAAAGGAATAACTGTTAATGCCATTGCGCCAGGGTTTGTTCAAACGGATATGGTGGCAAAGGTACCTGAGCATGTATTGGAAAAGATGAAGGAAAAGGTTCCATTGAAACGATTGGGGGAACCATCAGATATTGCGAAGGCATATCTCTATCTTTCTTCAGAAGACGCAAATTATGTGAATGGAACAGTACTACATGTCGATGGTGGTATGGTTGTTTAACGTAATTGTGTAGGAAGGAGGGGTATGAATGAATTGGGAGACGAATTGGATTGAGGGAAGAAGTAGGATATCACCTAATAAAGAAGCTGTAATTGATGAAGCATCAGGTAAACGTTTTACTTATCTGCAATTGCAGGAACGTTCGAATAGCTTAGCGAAAGCATTACAGAATAAAGGTGTCAAAAAAGGTGATCGTGTAGCACTTTTATCGCCGAATCATATTAGTTATCTTGATTTATTATTTGCTTGCGGTAAAATTGGCGCAGTTTTTGTACCATTAAATTGGCGTCTATCCGCACCAGAGTTAGCTTACATTATTAACGATTGTCAACCAGTTTTGGTTGCTTTTCATAGTAAATTCGAAGCGCTTTGCGGACAATTAGAAGCTACATGTTTCATGAAAGTCAATAGTGTTGAATATGACGAAATAATTAGCAATAATGATGTGTTCACAGAAGAGATTGTGACGCCTCATGATCCGCTTGCTATCATCTATACTGGTGGAACGACAGGTAAACCAAAAGGAGTTGTATTAACACATCAATCCGTTAGCTGGAATGCACTAAATACAATTGTTAGCTGGGGATTAACAAGTGATGAGGTGACGTTAACCTATTTACCTATGTTTCATACAGGTGGGCTAAACGCCTTGACAATACCTGTATTAAAAATGGGTGGAACGGTTATTATCGGTCAGCAGTTCGATCCTGAACATACAATGGATTTGATTAATCATGAACAATGTACGATTATTTTACTTGTTCCAACCATGTATCACATGATGATTTGCAACCCTTTGTTTAAAAAAACAGCGTTTCCATCAATGAAAACATTTTTATCTGGTGGAGCTCCTTGTCCGCATTCCATTTATCAGGCTTTTCAAGATAAAGGTATTGCGTTTAAAGAGGGATACGGTCTTACAGAAGCAGGTCCAAATAATTTTTTTATTGAACCCAATGAGGCCATGGTGTATCCGGGATCGGTTGGAAAACCAATGATTTACAATAGTGTACGAATTATTAACGAATCCGGTCAAGAAACCGGTCCTGACGAGGCGGGAGAATTATTAATTCAAGGACGACATGTTTTTGATCATTATTGGAAAAACGAGTCCGCTACGAAAGATTCATTAGTTGATGGATGGCTACACACTGGTGACCTGGCTAGGAAAAACAAGAGCGGTTATCATTATATTCTAGGTCGGAAAAAAGATATGATTATCAGTGGTGGAGAAAATATTTTTCCAATCGAGGTTGAACAACGCATAGATGACCACCCAAATGTGAGTGAGGTTGCTGTGGTCGGGTTACCGCATGAAAAGTGGGGAGAAGTCGTCACTGCATTTGTTGTATTAAAAGATGATGAAGGAATAACCGAAGCGGAGTTAAAGGAACACTGTCAACACCGGCTTGGCAGTTATAAAATACCGAAAAAGTTTTTCTTTGTGGAGGAACTACCGAAAACGGACGTAGGTAAAATCGATAAAAAGGCCATTATACAAAAATATCGAGTAGTCACCTGAAGTGATTACTCGATATATTTATAACGTCATAAAGTATAAATTATGGTAGACCTTATAAAAAAAACTTCGGCATTCGCTATTAAAGCCGAGACGAATGCCGAGTTTTTTAATAGTAATTTGTTCAACACTGCTGCGAAATAGCGCAGTAACAGCTGATTATCGCGTGTTTGTAGCCTTAATTCGCGCAATAGCTGTTCAGATTCACGCGCAACTATAATAATTGCGCGAATTCTCTTGGATGTTGCGCGTTATCTTTAGATGATTGCGCTATTTGACAATGGGTTCGCGCGATTTTGTGACTAACTGTGTGTGATTTTTCCCATATAGTTTAAAAAGTAAAATCAACTGATTTCTTCTCGTGTTGTTCGTATTCCTTCATATATTTAATTCTTCGTTGTGCTGACGTTTGTGATACTTGCTCGTCTGCATGATACGATGAACGCACAAGTGGACCTGATTCGCAATGTTGAAATCCTTTCTTAAGAGCAATTTCCTTTAATTCAGCGAATTCATCTGGATGATAGTACCGTTCAACTTTCAAATGCTTCTTCGTAGGCTGTAAATACTGACCGATTGTCATAATATCCACATCGTGTGCTAGTAAATCATCCATCGCTTGCACAATTTCTTCTTTTTCTTCACCAAGCCCTACCATAATACTTGATTTTGTTGGTGTTTTAGGAGCAATTTCTTTTACACGCTGCAGTAACTGTAGGGATCGATCATACATCGCACGAGCACGAACCTTTTTCGTCAATCGGCGAACGGTTTCAATATTATGGTTAAAAATATCAGGTTCACTGTCCATCAAAGTATGTAAACTCTCATAGTCTCCCTTCATATCAGAAGGTAGGATTTCTATTGTGCAGCCAGGATTTTTACGACGAATTGCACGAACTGTTTCAGCGAAAACAGCTGCTCCCCCATCTTTTAAATCATCGCGGGCAACGGCAGTTACTACCGCATGCTTCAATCCCATAATTTCCACCGAATCAGCAACTCGTTCTGGTTCTCCCCAATCAAGTTCATTTGGTAAGCCAGTTTTCACTGCACAGAAGCGGCACCCTCGTGTACATGTGTCACCTAAAATCATGAATGTAGCAGTTTTTCGTTCACTCCAGCACTCGTGAATATTCGGACAACGTGCCTCTTCACAAACCGTGTTTAACTTTTTCTCACGCATTAATTTTTTGAGGCCAGTGTACGATTTATTCGTATTAATTTTTGTTTTTAACCACTCAGGTTTACGTATGTATTCTTCTTGTTTTGTCATCGATCACACACTCCTTTGATGAAATAGATTCCATTTTTCCTGACTGTACTTTGTTTCTGCTAATTCCGTAACTTCTTCCCATTGAATATCGGATAACTCTAATGGCACAAAGTGCATATTTAATTCTGTTTGAAAGCCTTTTTGAAAAGCTAATTTTAAATCAGGGTAAGTATGTTGTTTCTTTGTTATTTCATTTATAGTAGTTGCTTTGGTTGAAAATGCATTTCTCTTTCTTTCACGTATTTTTTCATTAGGGAAGTTAAATAGATCAAAAAGCATTTTTTTATTCATGCTCATTGGAATGGATCCATGTTGCAATAGAACACCATGCTTTCGTGTTTGCGCGTTTCCGGATATTTTTTTTCCATCCACAACCATTTCGTAAAAGGCAGGTTTCTCGAAACAGACTTCTGTTCGTTCTGCTTTTCTTTCCGGAGTGGCGTAGTCTGCAACGATTCCTAATTGTTTATATCCTTCCAATATCCCTTTTGATAAAACATAATAAGCTTCTTGAATGGAGGTTGGAATATAATCTTTCTTCTCTGAAACGACAATGCTATACGTCAGTTCGTCATCGTGTAACACTGCACTCCCGCCAGTTAATCGTCGTACGAATTCACAGCCGTGCTTTTGAACATTGATAAAATCAATAGCCTTTCCTGCTTTCTGGAAATGGCCGATGGAAAGACTAGGTTTTGACCAACCATAAAATCGTAATGTTGGAGGAATTTCCCCTTTACTATGCCAGTTAAGTAATGCTTCATCCATCGCCATGTTTATAGCAGCACTATTGTGGCCTGTATCAAGAACACCCCATGTTTCATTCACTTTCTTCACCTCCTAGAAAGGTCAATTGAAATTTTATTTTACACTGATATAAAATTATAAGATTTAAGGATATCAGTATAAGGCAACTAAGGCTTTCGCCAGAAAAGCTTGGCGATAAGCCAAGTTTTCTAATAAAAAAAACTGCAACCTACTGTTGGGGTGCAGTCTAATTTATTCAAAAGCTAATTGTTTGTACATAGACTACACTTCCCCACGCTAGAATTATCTAGTTCGGGTGTAAGGGTCAGAAAATGTATATAATTCTTCTCAGCCAAGAAAAGCTCCCCTAGTGCGGTAAAATACTATGCAGTTTTCTATTGTCTATCTTATCGACTTAAAGATAGAATGTAAAGGTTTAACAAAATTAGTTTACAATTCGGGCTAAATACCTTATCAGATAAACTTTTTGTCGAAAAATTCCCCGAAAGTACTATAAATTACCCTATATGATTAGAAGGTAGGCCTGTGTAAAATGTCTCAAAAATCCTTTATTAAAAGGATTTTTGAGCCTATAAGAAAAAATAACGAAATTCAGATGATACTGTCGTATTTTGGTTCTTTAATCCCTAAAATGTAACAAAATGGTACTATTTATTCGTTTTCTGAAAGTTTGGAAATAACTATAGGAATCTCGCAATATTTTTGCTATTGTGAATATAGACGGTCCGTAGAATTCTAAATGTCTTACAAGATTGGCCAATCCACTAACAAACGAAAGGGATGGGTGATGGATATTGAAGAAGAAAAATTTTAAGAAAACAATGACTGGCACTGCACTCGCGATAAGTTTAGCTTTAACGGGGGTAACAGGTACTGTTAGTGCAGAAGAAGCGGGTAACAAAGTGCTTCAAGATATGAAATCTATGACAAAGTCCAACTTTGATGTGGTTTGGAACAAAGACAAAAAGGTTCCAACATTTGTATCTGGGAATCTTTCAGAGAAAGCTGTTAAAGGAGTTGGACAAGTTAAGCAATATTTGGAGGACAACAAAGAACTTTACAAAATGGATCCAGACTCTGATCTTACATTTCTCCAAAAATCTACTGATGACCTTGGCATGACACACTACGAATTCACACAGTCTGTCGATGGTGTTCCGGTTTATGGTGCTAAATTTGCCGTTCATACGAACGAAAAAGGAATTGTCTCTGCGGTAACAGGTACTGTACATCCAGAAGCTACGAAAGATTTGGGCAAAAATCTTAAGGCAGACTTATCTAAAAATGATGCAATTGATAAAGCATGGAAATCAATCGATCTAACAAAAAAAGAAACAAAAGCTAAGAAAGCAGATAAAAAAGCATTAAAGAAATCTAGCAAACTAGATAAATCAGATGTGAAGAATACAGCAGAAAAAGCAGAGCTTGTCGTGTATTCAAAAGATGGGTCAAGCCATTTAGCTTATCATATCGAACTTCAATTTATTTTCCCTGAACCTGGAAACTGGCAAATATTCGTTGATGCAAACGATGGTTCCATAATAGATTCCTATAATGCTGTTACGGAAGCTGGAGCTGCAAATGGATATGGGTATGGCGTTCTTGGCGACTACAAGGAATTAAACACGTATTTATCAAATGGATATTATTTCTTATATGATGTGACAAATCCAATGCGTGGTGTAATCGAAACGTTTACTGCTGAAAACGGTACTTCCCTGCCTGGATATCGTTCATCTGACAGTAATAATGCTTTTACTAGTTCCTATCAAGGTGCTGCAGTAGATGCGCATGCATATGCTGACCAAACGTATGATTATTTCTACAATACTTTTGGTCGAAATAGTTATGATGGTAATGGAGCAACCATTCGCTCAACTGTTCACTACGGATCCAACTACAATAATGCATTCTGGAATGGACAACAGATGGTGTATGGTGATGGAGATGGAACAACTTTTGCTCCATTATCAGGGGCATTGGATATCGTAGCACATGAGTTAACACATGCCGTTACAGACTATTCAGCTAATCTAGTTTACCAGGACCAACCTGGTGCATTAAATGAATCTATGTCTGATGTATTTTCAGTATTCGTAGAACGTGAGGATTATCTACTTGGAGAAGACGCATACACACCGTATAAAAGTGGAGATGCTTTAAGAAGTCTTTCTAACCCTCCAGCATATGGACAACCAGGTCATATGAATGATTATGTTTATACCAATCAGGATAATGGCGGTGTTCATATAAATAGTGGAATTCCAAATAAGGCTGGCTACTTAACCATTGAGAGTATTGGTGTAGCAAAAGCGGAACAAATATACTACCGTGCATTAACTGTCTATCTTGGACCATACAGCAACTTTAGTGATGCACGTGCAGCACTTCTGCAATCTGCAGCTGATTACTATGGCTATGGTTCAGAATATAATGCCGTAGCTAATGCTTGGAGTAACGTAGGAGTTTACTAGGATTATAGAAATATAATTAAAATAATGCCGGCGATTGTCGGCATTATTTTTTTCTATTACTGGTTGCATGTAATCAACAGGGAGTGAATCAAAAATGAATGATAATGCTAAACCAAATGATACAAACGAGCAACATCAAAATGAAACATCTTCTGGCGGTGGTATCATAGCCGGAAGCTTAGAAACTTCACTACAGGTAAAGGAGGGGCATGCACTCTTCCGGGTGAAAAACCAAACAGAACAAGTAAAGGAACTAGCTTTTAAAAGTGTAAATGAGTTTGAATATGAAATTAGGTACGGTAATGGTGAGGTTGTTTTTGAAAAGTTGCTGGGTAAGGGTAGCGAGGTAACGTTGAAACAAGCAGAAGAACTAGTATATGAAATTGACTTGCCCAACGAATTATGCGAAGGAACGTATGTGTTAACAGCAACTCTTCATGCTAAATCTAAATTGAAAGCTAAAACGACATTTACAATTAGAGAGTAAAGACGCCAGCTTGCTAGATTATAGTGGGCTGGTTTTTTCATGGGACATAAAATTTGGATTTGGAGACATTTTTTTTATTCAGTTGGTGAACAGTGTTTTTCGCGGACAGACGATCCGTTATTTTGCTAAAATAGTTCAAAATGAACATGTTTGTTGACACCAGATATCTTATTTCACATAAATCCCAGGAAAATGACCTCCAAATGATCAAATAACGGATCCTGTGTCATCAAATTAACCAAATCTCGTAAATTTGTCTCAAATAACGGAACCACGGTCCGCTGAAACCACCTTACTATAAAACAGTTCATGTTATACCGGAAAAAAGAATAGTACTCTAGTTGAGAAATAAAATATCTGCTTTCATTTCCCAGTATATCCGTTATACTAGTTAAAAAGATTCGGAGGGATTTCTATTATTACATATCCTATATTAACAAAAGGTGCTACAGTCGGGGTTACTGCTCCGTCATCAGGTGTCGATCAAGAACTACATGATATGTTTAAGCAAGCTATTGGCCGAAGTGAGGAAAGAGGATATCCAGTAGTTTGTGGAGAAACCGTTTGGACGCAAATTAAGGCCAAATCCGCACCAGCTAACGTACGTGCTGAAGAATTAAATCGTATGATGCAGGATGAAACAATAGAATTCATCGTTCCACCGTGGGGTGGTGAACTACTTATTGAAATTATCGACAAGCTGGATTTTGACGCGTTTCAGAAAAAATGGTTACTTGGTTATTCGGATACGAGCGTGTTGCTTCTTGCAACAACATTGAAAACAGGTATGGCAACCGCACACGGGACTAATTTTGTCGATTTGCGTGGTGAGTACTCGGATAAAACGACCGCCATGTGGGAAAAAGTTTTATCTACTAAGGAAGGGGAAACCATTACGCAGCATTCATCGGATAAGTTTCAAAAGGAGTGGAACCACGCTAATCCTTCACCTGAAATCTTTCACTTAACGGAACAAACGGAATGGAAAACGGTGTCTGGTGAAAGTGTGGAAGTAAAAGGTAGATTGCTAGGGGGCTGTATCGATGTGATTCGGCATCTAATCGGAACCCCATTCGGAGATGTTCAGCAGTTCCAAAAGCATACCATCAATAATGAGCCAATCCTTTGGTATTTTGAAAACTGTCAGATGAGTACGACTGAATTACGAAGAACACTTGTCCATATGAAACTAGCAGGCTGGTTCGATAATTGTTCTGGAATCATGTTTGGACGTAGTGGTGCGAATGATAGAGCGGAAGATTATGATGTTATGGATGTGTACAAGGAAGTAGAAGGGGAACTAAAAATCCCTGTGGTTTACGATATTGATTGTGGACACGTTCCACCACAAGTGACGTTTATTAATGGTTCATATGCAGAAGTTGAGGTAAATAAAGGCAAGGGTAAGATAGTACAGAGCTTCATATAGAATTCTGTCCAAAAAGAGCACAAATGAACAGGATTGCAATTTTGTTCGATGCTAAAGTTGTAGTAGAAAGGGGAGCGGGAAATGGAAGGTCTAGAGCTGATGGCGGAAAGTATTCAGTTCATCGAGAACAATTTAGAAAGTAATTTTAAGATAGATCAAGTAGCAACGATTGCATGTATGTCAAAATTTCATTATCAGCGCATGTTTAGTATGCTGACCGGTGTGACCGTAGCTGAGTATATCCGAAGAAGAAGATTAACCCTAGCGGCACAAGAACTAACACATTCGAGCAGTAAAGTGATTGACGTCGCATTAAAGTTTGGCTATGAGACACCCGAATCATTTTCCAAAGCATTCCGTAAAATTCACGGAATCAGTCCATCAACTGTTCGTCAAAACAGTCAACAGCTTAAGGCTTTTCCGAAGCTATCCTTTCAAATTCAACTAAAGGGTGATGTGGAAATGAATTACAAGATTGTGGAAAAAGATGCGTTTCAGGTAGTAGGCAAAGGGATAAGGACGACGATTAAGGATGGACAAAATCATCGGGAAATCCCTGCTTTTTGGGATGAATCAAACAGTAATGGTTTTGCTTCTCGCCTAGAAAAAAAATGCGGGCCAATGGGAATCCTAGGTGTTTGTATGGACTTTGATAGTCAGCAAGAAGAATTAACTTATTTTATATGCGCTGAAAAAAACATCCAAAGTATTTCCTCGGATTGGGAAGAAAAAGTTATTCCGAAATCTACATGGGCTGTGTTTAAAGCAGTTGGTCCAGTCTCTACTGTGATTGAAAAAACTTGGGAACGCATATTTTCCGAGTGGTTTCCCTCGACAGGCTACGAACATGCTGGTGGTCCTGAGATAGAAGCATATCCACCGGGTGAAGATGTAACATCTAAAGAACATATATGTGAAATATGGATTCCGATTGTAAAGAAGTAATATCTTAGCACACGTTTTCAAATTAAATTTGAACGTGTGCTTCTTTATTATAATTAAAAGTTGCAAAAAGTAAGAATTACACATATAATTTATATAAACTAACCAGTCAGTTTTGATAAAGAAAGGGTGATGTAAGTGGCGCCGAGAATCTCCGAAGAGGCAAAAGAGGAAAAACGGCTAGCTTTATTGGAAGCGGCACTAGAATGTTTTGCGCAAAAAGGATACTATGCCACATCTGTTGATGACATTGTTAACTATTCTAACCTAAGCAAAGGATCCGTTTATAACTACTTTAAAAGTAAAGAAGAAATGTTCATTAGTTTACTTGAATATCAGACGAAGAATTCATTAGAACGGATTCAACAGAAATTGAATGAAATAGCGAGTCCCACCGATCAACTGAAATTTATGATCAATCTAGATATTCCATATAACATTCGGAAAAAGAAATTAATGCGGGTTCATTTGGAGTTTTGGATGTATTCAACCGAATCGCCAGAGGTGAAAAAATTGCTAACAGATCGATTTGATGTGGTGCTTGATTCGGTAAAGGATATTATCGCTAGAGGTCAGGAATTAGGTGAATTTAAAAAAGGGATCAATGCAGAACATGCGGCATCGATGTTTTGGGCACTTCATGACGGAATTTGGCTGCATGGGTTAGTTCGCTATGATGAAGAGGAAGTAGAAAGTCGTATTCGAGAAATGGAACGCATTATGCTTGCGTATTTATTGATAAGAAGAGGTGATGGAAATGATAACGATTAAAAAATTATCACAATGTACATTTGATGAAGCGTTACAGGCCTGGAATTTAGGGTTTGAGGGATATTTTGTTGAATTATCCATGACGTTGGATCGTTTTCTAGGACGTTTAGTAAACGAGGGTTTTTCTTCAGATTTATCCATTGTGGCGTTTGATGGGAAAAAACCAGTTGGCATAATCAAAACAGGATTTAGAACCATTAATGGTAGAAAAATTGGATGGAATGGCGGTACCGGGGTTGCAATGGAATATCGTAATAAAGGTGTTGGCAGACAGATGATGGAATACTTGCTTACGATTTATGAGGAGCAAGATGTTGATTTAGCAACACTCGAGGCAATTAAAGAGAATACGTATGCGATAAAATTGTATGAACGTATGGGCTATGTCACGGTTGAAGAAGTGGCGAATTTTTCGTTGAACGGATCGCAAATGAATGCAATAGATGCTGATTTAGATAAATACATGATTGAAAAAACAATACCACAAGCTGTTAGTCAACTCCCATTTTACAAAGCGGGAAATACATGGCAAACCCATTGGAAAAGTGTAACCAACGGTGAAGCTATTATTGTAAAAGATGAACATTCAGAAGCTGTCGGATATGCTTATTATCGCCGAATGTTTGATGATGACTTTAATCACAAGGCAACTGTTTTGTACCAATGTGAAGCAAATCCAGAACGTGACGATGCTTACGAAATCACAAAATTACTTTTAAGCAATATTTTTGATGATTTGTCTACGGATTTAAAGCGTGTAGTAGTTAATATGCCTAAACAAGGAAGTCAGATGACATATGGGGTATTAATAGAACACGGTTTCACTATTGATGTTGTTCAGGTGGCAATGGAAAGAGAAATGAAATAGTTTTGGTGGCGGATTGGTATAAGATCAATCTGCCAAAATCTTTATAAAAAAGAAGGGAGTGGATACAATGCAGAACAATTTAACTTTTAAGAAGTTGGTGTTTAAAAAATCGATGAAATTATTCATGTTTTCACTTCACCTTTTGATTCGATTTTTTGCGCGGAGAAGAGTCGATTTAGCTAGTAGTGTGAAGGTCAGAGTACAGCAACACGAAAAGGGAAAGACATAATAAAAGGCTCTGCATGCGGTAGTTAACCACATACAGAGTCATTTATTACTAAGAAGATTGAATTAAATTTCTAATCGCATCCCTTTTACTTTCATGAAACAAGTCAACAATCTTACTTCCAACAATCACGCCATCACAATTACTTCCGAGTTCTCTTGCTTGTTCTGAAGTAGAAACGCCGAATCCAGCTAAAACTGGTACTGGTGACACATTTTTTAGCTTTTGTAAGAATGCACCTACGTTTATCCCGTGGGATGCTTTAGCTCCAGTCGTTCCGGTAACAGATACGGCGTATAAAAATCCTTCTGACCTTTTTGCTATTTCCTTCGCTCGTTCCTCAGTACTTGTTAGTGCAACAAGCCGAACAAATGCAATGGATTTATCTCGAAGAAAGCCGTCAATGAGCCCTTCTTCTTCTAACGGAAGATCTGGAATAATGACGCCATCAACTCCCGCCTCCGCACAGTCACGCGCAAAATTTTCTATTCCATAAAGATAAACCGGATTAAAATACGTCATTAAAATGATTGAAATTTTCCTTTCTGTAATACGTTCTTTAAGTTTCTGTAGAACACCGGCTAATGTTGTTCCATTTTTTAATGCACGCAACCCGGCGTTTTGAATGGTTGGTCCGTCTGCTACAGGGTCGGAAAAAGGAATCCCTAATTCCACAGCACTGGCACCACAGGATTCTAGAAACTCAATGCGTTCATCTAAATTTTCCAAACCACCGTCGCCTGCCATGATATAAGGAATAAACAGTTTTTTACCCTGTGCTAATTTTTCCTGGAAAGCGTTATCCATTCGTGATTTACCCATTTTCATTTCCCTCCAATGCTGCTTTTACTTGTTCCACATCTTTGTCACCGCGACCGGATAAACAGATTAGTAGTGTTTGGTCTTCATTCATATCCTTTGCATGTTTCATGGCGAATGCTACTGCATGCGCGCTTTCGAGAGCTGGAATAATGCCTTCTTTTTTGGATAAAACTTGAAATGCTTCTAAAGCTTCCTGGTCGGTAATCGATGTGTACGCGACCCGAGATGTTTCGTGCAAGTGACTATGCTCTGGACCGACTCCAGGGTAATCCAGTCCTGCAGAAATAGAGAATGCTTCTTGAATTTGACCGTGTTCATCCTGTAATAAATGGGTCATCGTTCCATGCAACACACCGAGCTTACCAGCTGTAAGTGTTGCGGCGTGTTGATTTGTTTCAATTCCAGCTCCACCAGCTTCTACTCCATAAAGTGCAACATCTGAATCCTCCACAAATGGATAAAACATACCCATTGCGTTACTTCCACCGCCAACGCAGGCAATGACTGCATGTGGTAGATTGCTGGTTTGGTCTAGCATTTGCTGCTTCGACTCATTACCAATCACCGACTGGAAATCACGAACAATTTTCGGAAACGGATGTGGTCCAACGACAGACCCAATGATGTAATGGGTGTCATCCACATTACTTGCCCAGTAGCGTAACGCTTCGTTCACCGCATCCTTCAGCGTACCACTTCCTTGTGAGACGCTTTCTACACGTGCACCCAATAATTCCATGCGGAAAACGTTGAGCTTTTGTCTACGAATATCTTCTTCACCCATAAATACAACGCATTCTAAATCTAGTAACGCACAAACGGTAGCAGTAGCAACACCATGCTGACCTGCCCCCGTTTCGGCAACGACTTTTTTCTTGCCCATCCTGCGTGTCAGCAGCGCTTGACCAAGTGCATTATTGATTTTATGTGCACCTGTATGGTTCAAATCTTCCCGTTTTAAATAGATTTTTGGCCCTCCCAGCATTTTTGTTAAATTTTCTGCGTAGTAAAGTGGGGTTTTTCGTCCGACATAGTCTTTGAGATAGCCATTTAATTCTTCTATAAAACTAGGATCCTGCATTGCTTCCTCGTAACCATTTTCTAATTCTAGTAGGGCAGGCATTAATAACTCCGGTACAAATCTACCACCAAAATTACCGTAACGACCAGTTTTATCAGGCATTGTATAGGTTGTCATCTGAATCATCCTTTCGCGTTTTGAATAAAACTTTTGATTTTGTTTAAATCCTTAGCGCCATCCGTTTCAATTCCGCTGGAAACATCGACTCCAATTGGTTTAGCTAGTTCAATTGCTTCTTGTATATTGTCGGGGGTTAATCCCCCAGCCAAAATTAATTTGTTCGTGTTTACATTCAGTCTCTTTAATACTGTCCAATCGAATACAGTGCCATTTCCACCTCGGTTCTTTCCAAAGGGGCTATCGACTAAATAGTAATCACAAGGGTAGTTTGCTAGTTTGGCAAAGCCTTCCTCAGTTGCTGGGAATGCCTTAATAACCGGATAGGGCAATCTTTCGACCAATTCCGCTGGTTCGTCACCATGAAGCTGGATGTAATCAAGTCCAACTGTTTCGGCAATCGACAAGATGGTACCCACCGTTTCATTTACGAAAACGCCAACTTTTTTAACGGAGCTTGGCACTGTATCAGCAATTTCAGCAGCTTGTTCAGGTGTAACCTGACGTTTGCTTGGGGCAAAAACAAATCCGATAAAGTCTGCGCCAGCTTCGACTGCAGTTAAAGCTGCTTGCTGAGTCATTATTCCACATGTTTTAACGAGCATCGACGTTCACTCCTTTTACTGGTAGAGGGATCTTTAATTCACGAAATGTTGCTTCTAATTCTTGGGATCGCATTAGCGTTTCCCCGACAAGAATGCCTTTTGTTCCAGCTTTGGCCACTTGCTTTACATCACTTCTTGTTTTAATACCGCTCTCGCTAATCAAGGTAGTAGCTGAATTGTCAATCATCGGCGCTAGTCGCTCGGTTACGTCTAAATCTACGTCAAAGGTTTTTAGATTTCGATTATTGATGCCAATGATACTTGCCTCGAGGTTAATAGCAGTTTTCATTTCTTTTTCATTGTGTACTTCACAAAGTACTTCTAAGTCCTGTTGCTTTGCATAATTGTATAGTTCAAGCAATTTATTTTTGGTCAACGCTGCGACGATTAATAAAATCATGTTCGCGCCAGCATTCTTTGCCTGGTCGATTTGAATTTTATCAATCATAAAATCTTTGCAAAGAATTGGTAGATTCACCGCCTCCCTTACTGCACGCAAATCCTCCATCGAGCCATTGAAGAATGTTTTATCAGTGAGAACAGATATGACGCTGGCACCAAATTTCTCGTAGTTTTTGGCTTGTGTAACTGGATCGATCGCACTATTAATTGCTCCCTTTGATGGGGAGGAGCGTTTGATTTCAGCAATTATGTGCATGGAATCACTACTTGGCAAAATATCACTAACATATTTCATAGACTCGTTGTAACGCCTATAACCATTAATGTTAAGCTGTTCCACTTCGAATTTTTTTCGCTCAATAATTTTATCGAGTATGGTCATTTATGACACCTCACTTGGAATTTGTTTACTATATTCGACTAAGCGATTGAGTTTTTCTAAAGCAGCGCCAGATGAAATGCTTTCCTTTGCCAATTCCACCCCTTTTTCGATTGTCGCAGCAGTTCCATTTGCAAAAAGTCCAAGTCCTGCATTCAGTACGACAGTGTCAAGATAGGCGCCCGCTTTACCATGTAATACATTTTGCAATATAACCGCATTTTCCTTCGCGTCACCACCACGGATTTGATCGTTCGAGTATACAGGTAATCCAACCTCTTCTGGATGTAGTGTGAAGGAAGAAGTGCCTCCATTTTCAAGTAATACGATGTGGTTTTCACCTGCCAATGATGCTTCATCCATATATCCTGCGCCATTCACAACTAATGCCCGTCGTCTTCCTAGTTTTTTCAACGATTCTGCCATCATTTCTAACATGTCGCGGCGATAAATTCCGAGTAGTTGAGAGTCAAGTTTAACGGGATTTGTTAACGGTCCAATCAGATTAAAAATAGTAGGTAGCCCAAGCTCCTTCCGCACCTTCATAAATCGCTTTAAATTTGGATGTACATGTGGTGCGAAGAGAAATGCTATTCCATTCCCTTGTAAGATTTCTTCTGTTTGTTCAGGCTGAAACGATAGGGATATTCCCAAATGTTCTAATACATCGGCACTTCCGGTTTTGCTAGAAATACTGCGGTTTCCATGCTTCGCAATCGTCACACCAGCACCTGCAATTACGAACGCGGCAGTGGTACTAATATTAAAGCTTTGTGATTGATCCCCGCCTGTTCCGCAGTTATCCATCACATGTGGGAGTGAGGTAGGGATATCCTGCGATTCGGAGCGAATTACCTCCACAATCCCAGCAACTTCATCTGCTGTTTCGCCTTTTGCTCTTAGGGCAGTTAACAGAGAGGCAATCTCTGTATCTGTAATATTCGGCGTGAAGCAATATTCTGTTGCCTCCCGCATTTCATGTATGCTTAAATTTTGTTGATTTAATAGTTTTTCAAGTTGTTTTTTCATCTTAATGCTCCTTTCCAATTATGGTTATCGCGCGAAAATTGCACTGAATCGCACAACATCTGCTTAGATTCGCGCGATACTAGGGTTAATGTGCGATATCACTATGGCGTTGCGCGTTTTTTACACGTTAACGCGTGTTTTTATCCTTGCTCGGTCATAGCCTTCACATTTCCAATCTCATTCAAAAAGTTTCGAATGACGTTTTTGCCAGCAACTGTGCCTATGGATTCTGGATGAAATTGTAATCCATATACCGGAAAATGGTGGTGCCGAATTGCCATAATTTCGTTGTCGTCCATTGACGTTGCTACAACTTCTAATTCGGGTGAAAGTCTATCCCGATCAACGACTAGAGAGTGATAACGCATCACCTCTAAAGGTTGAGATAAGTAACTGAAAAGTCCTAAGCCATTATGGGTAATCAGTGAAGTTTTCCCATGCTTGATTACAGCTGCGCGTGTTATCTCACTGCCAAGTGCATATGCGATAATTTGATGTCCTAAACAAATACCGAGGATAGGAACCTTTTGATAAAAATCTTTAACAATCTGTACGCAATTTCCCGCTGTATTTGGTGTTCCTGGACCAGGCGAAATAATAATTGCATCTGGGTTTAATTCATCAATATCTGCACACGTGAGTTGATCGTTTCGGAATACGCGAACAGCTACCTGTTCACTTGAAAAATAATGAAAGACATTGTAGGTAAACGAGTCATAATTATCAATTAGAAGAATCATCGTGATTCACCTCCATTAAGGATCTTGCTTTATGCAGTGTTTCGAAATATTCGTTCTCAGGTACAGAGTCATAAACAACTCCAGCTCCTACTTGCAAGTATGCATACTTTTCTTTAATAACAAGTGAGCGGATAGCAAGTGCCATGTTGACATCATGGTTAAAATTGATATAACCGATCCCTCCGCCGTAGACACCCCGTTTACTTTTTTCTAAATCATTAATGATCTGCATGGCACGAATTTTTGGTGCCCCAGACACAGTACCTGCTGGAAGACAGGCGATCAATGCATCAATACCAGAATAGTTACGGTTCAACTTTCCATGGACCTCAGATACAATGTGCATCACATGCTGGTATTTTTCGACCTGCATATAAGTTGGAATAGTGATGCTGTCAATTTCTGATACCCGCCCAATATCATTGCGGCTTAGGTCTACGAGCATACGATGTTCAGCTATTTCCTTCTCATCGGCAAGAAGTTCTTTTGTAAGTTCTTCCTCTTCCTGCTCGTTCTTTCCGCGGGGCCTTGTTCCTGCTATCGGATTTGTGACAACACGATTTCCGGTAGATTGAACAAAGCTTTCTGGTGATGCCCCCAACACTTGATACGCTTCAAAGTCGATATAAAACATGTACGGCGATGGATTAGCTTTACGTAGTTTTCGATAGAATGAAAAGGAATCCCCACTAATGGGTGCCTTCATCCGTTGCGATAACACAATTTGAAAAGCATCACCTTGTTGAATGTGTTTTTTAGCAATTTTCACGTTTTCCATGAATTGTTGTTTATCCATTTCCGGTTTAAAAATCATGTTCGGTTCATTCGTTGTATCACTAATTGGGGATGCAATTAGCGCACTTTTTAGTTTCTCTAGCCGTTCGTCTAGAATAGTCTCGCTTTGTTGATCAGGATTCATGACAATTAAGTGGGCTGTTTCATTGCGATGATCAAAAGCAATCACATTTTTATAGATCATCAAGTGGATCTCTGGCATTTCGACTGTATCCGGTAACTCTTCACCTATTTGTTCATAGGAGCGAATGGCATCATATCCAATGTAACCAATGGCTCCCCCGATAAATGGAAGATCAAGATCGAGCTCCAAATTTGGAAGTCTTTCTTTTAAAATAGACAGGGCAGGGGACTTAAGTGTTTCCTTCTTGCCATTTTTGTGATCGATAACAATCGTTTTCTCTTTTTCACCAATAAATTCCTGGCAAGGGTTTGCCCCAATAAAGGAAAACTTTCCTTTTTTCTCGTGTGGAAAAGAGCTTTCTAATAAAAATTTTTTCTTACCCGTAAGATTTGTATAGATTCCAATCGGTGTTAATGTATCGGCATTTATTTTAATAACCTTGTAGGGAAGTGTTTTCTTTTTTTTCGTTTGCATAGGTTTCATCTCCTTTTCGAGAAATAAAAAAAGTCCTCTATAAACACAAAATTAATGTGTTTATAGAGGACGAATGCGATCGCGGTGCCACCTCTGTTGAAAGGAAATACAATTCCCTTCATCTCTTTCAGGTACGGGATAATGAAACTATCATCCGATACCCTATCCGTATAACGGCGGAGCTCCGTGTTTCCCTACTTATTTCAAGAAACCTCTCGTAAGGCCATTCAACATCCATTCACGTGTCGGAATCACACCATCACCGACTCTCTGTAACGCTTCAGTATATGTTTACTCTTCTTACTCAACGATTTTCGTTATTCACTTTTATTGGAAAACAAAAAGATCCCTCATCCAAAAAAGGACGAGGGACCCGTGGTACCACCTTTATTAGCTGAACAATCCAGCTCACTTAACACCATCAAGATAAATCTTAATGGCTGTCTTTGTTATCGATAAGACGTTCGCCAAAGCCTACTGCATAACTAGTATGGTTCGGTTTGGAAGTTCAGAAGGCCATTCATCAAGCGTTCCACACTGGTTCCCAGCACCACCAGCTCTCTTTGGAGGAAGCATCTCAATTACTATTCTTCGTCATCACCTTGCACGATTTAATTATTAGAATCTATATTAGTTAAGTAAAAGTAATATGTCAAGGACTTTTTGAAAAAATGGTAATAATTCTTCTGTTACCGAGAGCTCGTTTTGTGGTATTTTAGTAATAAGCTTATTTAGGAGAAAGGGCGTCTTATGATGAAAAAAATTAAAGTGGGGATTATTTTCGGTGGTAAATCTGCTGAACATGAAGTGTCCTTACAATCAGCGAAAAACATAGTAGATGCGATTGATAAAACAAGATATGATGTTGTCTTAGTTGGGATTGACAAACAAGGAAAATGGCATATCAATGATCAAACATCATACTTAATAAATGAAGAAAACCCTACATTAATTCAATTAAATAAATCAAATGAAAACGTGGCAATTGTTCCAGGAGAGACAAACAATCAATTGATCAATACAACGAAAGACGTGGATATGGACCAACTAGATGTTGTGTTTCCAATTGTACATGGAACGTTAGGTGAGGATGGAAGTATACAAGGAATGTTGCGTATTGCTAATCTTCCATTTGTCGGTACGAGCGTATTAGGGTCGGCTATTTGTATGGATAAAGATATTGCCAAACGTTTATTAAAAGAAGCGGGAATCAATGTTGCGAATGGCCTTGCGTTTACCCGTGCTAAGAAGAATAGTATTGATTTTGACGAGGTGAAAAATCAATTAGGTGTGCCGATGTTTATTAAACCAGCAAACCAAGGATCGTCAGTTGGTGTAAGTAAGGTTTCGACCAAAGAACAGTTTGACGAAGCAATCCGTGTGGCATTCCAATATGACCACAAAGTCATTGTGGAAGAAAATATTGTTGGACGTGAAATTGAGTGTGCTGTGCTAGGAAATGCAGAACCAAAAGCGTCTATTCCCGGGGAAATTTTACCACAAACAGAGTTCTATTCCTATGAATCAAAGTATATCGATGAAAGTGGAGCTAAATTAGATATACCAGCAAACTTATCTGATGATGAGGTTAAAAAAATCCAAGAAGCGGCCATTCATGTATTCCAAACGTTAGAATGTGAAGGGCTTGCGCGCGTTGACTTCTTCTTGAAGGAAAACGGCGAAATTTATGTAAATGAAGTAAATACGTTACCTGGTTTCACGCGCATCAGCATGTATCCAAAGCTATGGGAGCTTAGCGGTGTGACTTATCCTGAGCTTATTAACCAATTAATTGAGTTGGCAATGGAGCGTCACGAATTGAATGGCATGTTAAAGAGTGCTGTTTGGGATGAGGAGTAAGTTTTATTAGCCGAAATTGGGTTTACGATCCGATTTTTAATTTTACGATCCAGAATTAAAATTTACGATCCGAATTTCAGAAATACGATCCATATTTCAGATTTACGATCCGAATGATCCAAAATACGATCCGGATCACATATTTCTAAAAAAGACACCAGCCATCAATAGGCTGGTGTCTTTGTGTTACCCTTCAAATGTAGTAAATTTCTCGTGTACTGACTTTCGTTCCTTAGGAATGGGAGCTTCATCAAAATACCCCATATGGATAAAGCCAACAATTTTTTCTTCGTCGCCAACACCTAAAATAGATTTTACCGCTGGATCATAAATATGTGGGTTCGTTTTCCAAACAACACCTAGTTGCTGTTCCCACGCGAGTAGCTGGAAATTATGAATCATTGTAGCGGTTGCGCCAAAGTTTTCATCGAATTGCTTTTCATTGTCAGGTACATCCATTACAACAACCAAAAATGCATTTGGCTCATTTAAATATGCTTCACGGTTTTCCTGTTTTTCTTCAGGATAAGTACCAGCAACCTTTTTAGCAAACGTTGCTTTCTGATCTGTATCTACAAAAATAAATCGCCAAGGTTGACGCATTCCATGTGTTGGAGCCCAGACTGCGCTGTCTAGTAATTCTAATACTGTATTTTTATCAACCTTTTTATCGTTGTATCCTTTCTTAACCGAACGTCGTTCACGGATTAATTTTGCAAGTTCTGTAAGTTGTTTTGTTTCTTCCATCGGTCATCCCCCTAAAAACTTTCTAGTAATTCCATTATATGATTGTAACTGATAATTATTATCAGTTAAATTGTATCGAACCTCGCTAGGTAAATCAACGAAAATATTTTCTCGTGTTAAAAAAGTACTTGCCATGCGAGAATAATCACGTAATAATAGAGAAGTCTAATGGATTATATAGGTATTATATGTGAATTATTTCACAAAGGAGAGGGAAGAATGAAAGCGTTTTTACAAAAGAAAGGCATTTCTTTATCGTGGAAGGAATACGTGATTACTGCATTAAGCTATATGGCATTAGGACTTTTTTCATCATTAATTATTGGCTTAATCATAAAAACGGCTGGAGAGCAGTTAGCTCCTTGGCTCCCACTTTATATTGAAACCGCACTTATTGACATGGGTAAATATGCAATGGAGACAAAAATTATGGGTGGGGCGATTGGTGTAGCAATTGCCTATGGTTTAAAAGCTCCTCCATTGGTGTTATTTTCAGCTTTATTTGCAGGTGCATTTGGTGCCGAATTAGGTGGACCTGTAGGAAGCTATGTTGCAGCGCTATTTGCAACAGAGTTCGGGAAACTAGCGTATAAGTCTACACGAGTGGATATTGTAGTTACACCATTTGTGACGATACTGGTTGGATTTTTAACTGGTACATTTATCGGTCCACCCATCAATACGTTTATGATTTGGTTTGGAGAAGTAATTAACTGGTCGACAGCACAACAACCTTTCATTATGGGGATTTTGGTCGCGGTATTAATGGGCTGGGCGTTGACTGCGCCGATATCAAGTCTCGCCATTTCGATTATGCTATCTTTGGATGGACTTGCTGCAGGCGCAGCAACAATCGGGTGTGCAGCGCAAATGATAGGGTTTGCAGTAATTAGCTATCGGGATAACGGATTAGGTGGCTTCTTTGCACAAGGCATTGGGACATCGATGTTACAGGTAGCCAATATTTTACGAAAACCACTTATCATCATTCCGCCAACGATAGCAGGTATCGTACTTGCCCCGTTCGCAACCGTATGGCTTGAGATGGAAAATAATGCACTTGGAGCAGGTATGGGAACGAGTGGATTAGTCGGTCAAATCATGACCTTTGAAACAATGGGCTTCACATTAGATGTATTTTGGGCTGTATTGATCCTGCATATTGTTGCGCCGGCAATTATTAGTTTATTGGTTGCGGCATACTTTCGAAAAAAAGGTTGGATCAAGCCAGGTGACATGAAGATTAATTATGAGTAATAGATAATAGCAGCTACTTTAACACGGTAGCTGCTATTGGTATACTTAGAGAAAATATTGGAGGGTTGAACAATGAGTGAATTTATGAACCGTGCAGTTGAACTTGCATTAACTAATGTACGTGAGGGTGGACAACCTTTTGGTGCTGTATTAGTAAAAGATGGAAATATTGTTTCTGAAGGTGTAAACGAACTACACAAGAACTATGATATCAGTGGACATGCAGAACTACTTGCGATTCGAGTTGCACAAAAGCAACTCCAGACCAATGATCTCTCAGGGTATACCATGTACGCAAGTGGCGAACCGTGTCCGATGTGTTTTACTGCCATGCATTTTGTTGGAATAGATGATGTTTATTATTGCGCATCTTTACAAGAAGCGGTTGAAGTAGGGCTCACAAAGTCAAAAGTTGTATATGATGATTTAAAGAAGGACAAAAATAATCGTGAGTTGTCAATGAAGCAGTTACCAATTGATCATCAAGCTAATCCAATGACGGAGTGGAAAAAGAAACAGTAATGGAAATTGACAATTTTAAAAAATCTGCGTATGATAAAAGAAATCAACAAAGGAGGACCTATCCGCCAATGAAGTAAAAACACGTTTATCCAAGTAGTTTGAAGAAAGTCAAACGAGCGTTTCTGTCTGTTGAAACGAATGGGATACGTGTGCACTTTTATGGGATAGCCTTTTTAATATATGTAGTTTTTTCAGAACATACGTCTATCCATATTGCAAATTACCCATTCACAGGCAGATACCTGTGAATTTTTTAATGTCTAGCTCCGGCTCCTAGCGTCTAGCAAATAGTTAGTCAGGTTAAAAGTGGGGAGAACCACCCTACTATTCACCTGCCTATCTATTGTACGCCGCTAAGCAGTCGTCTACGCATTTCTAATGTAATTTTTTATAAGAAGGTGGGATAGGTATGTTTATTTTTAAAGCACAAGGACTACGGAAAGATTGGAATGGGGAAACCCTGTTTGAAAACATAGATATTGAATTAAGGAAAGGAGAGCACGTAGCTTTATTTGGCCGAAATGGAGTGGGGAAAACAACGTTATTAAAAGGTTTGATTGGAAGAGTTTCATTTGATGCAGGGAGCGTACAGCGTTTCGTTCCACTTGAGAAATGGGGAATGCTTGAACAGGAACCTGAGGTAACTGTTCCAATTACGACATTGGAATTTGTTTTATCAGGATCAACAGAGCGCTTTCAGTTAAAAAAGCAGTTGGAAAGCTTGCAGGAGCATGTAGGCGAAAAAAATCCTGAAGTTGTAGATCGTTACAATACAGTATATGAGAAATTTTTATCCCTAAATGGATACAGTCTAGAGACTGATGCAGAAAAGTACTTACAGGAAGTAAACCTTTCTGAACGGACATGGATGACTGACTTTACTCAATTAAGTGGTGGAGAAAAAACACGTGCACAGATTGCTAGAATTCTAATGCAAAAACCTGATTGTATCGTGATGGATGAGCCGACCAATCATTTAGACCAAGCGACGATCGAGTGGCTAGAATCATGGATGCAGTCCTACACTGGTGGTGTTCTGTACGTTTCCCATGACCGCTATTTTTTAGATAAAACAGCACATGCCATGTATGAGCTAACTAGCAATTCATCTGAACGTATTGATGGCGGTTATACCAAATATCGAGAACAAAAGGAACTCGAGAAGCGAACACAAGAAGCGCTATATCAGAAACAAAAACAAAAGAGAGCTGCATTAGAACAAACCATTCGAAATTATCAGCAGTGGTTTCAACAAGCGCATAAGGCCGCAGGAACGGATGACTTTGCTCGTGCAAAAGCGAAAAAAAACGTCTCTCGTTTCAAAGCAAAAGAAAAGGAATTAGAGCGGTTGGAAAATCAACAAGTTGATAAACCGCGGGAAAACAAAGAATGGAATGTAAAACTAGAAAGTAGTGCATTTTCAGCAAAACGCTTCGTACATTTGGAGAATTTTTCGTTTAGGTATGAAGAGGGGACTCCTCTATTTACGGACAAATCGTTATCCATTTATCGAGGGGAAAAACTCGCCGTAATCGGAGCGAATGGAACTGGAAAATCGACCTTGTTGAAGTTACTGACCGGGAAGCTTAGCCCAAGCCAAGGGAAACTGCAATTTAACCCACAAACAAAGATTGGTTACTTTGCGCAGGAACTTGATAATCTCGATGAGGAAAAAACGTTACTTGATAGCATGTTGGAACTTCCCGAAATGACACAAACGGAAGCTAGGACCATTCTAGGATGCTTCTTATTTTCTCGTGAAGATGTGTTTAAAAAAATAAAAAATTTAAGCATGGGAGAAAAATGCCGTGTTGCATTTCTAAACCTCTATTACAGCAAAGCAAACTTGTTAGTGTTGGATGAACCGACTAACTTTCTGGACGTTGCAACGAAAGAGGTAATGGAGGAGGTTCTTCAAGGATACCCAGGTGCACTGATAGTCGTATCCCATGATCGGTATTTCGTGAAAAAGATAGCAAATCGAATTATCCAGTTGGGTGAAAATGAGTGGATTGATTTCAAAGGAACCTATGAAGAATTTGAAGAAGACATATTGAAAGAGAAATCTGAACATGATACCGACATTCAAGCATTAGAGATGAGATTAACGCACTTAATGGTAATGGATGAAGTGGAAGATGATGAGGATCAGGCTAAGATCATGCGTGAGATTCGTTTGATAAAAGAAAAACTAGCTCGATTAAATTGTTAAAAAATGCTCACGAATCGTATAGATTTGATGTGCCCTTCAAATAGCTGAATCGTGTATGATGAAGATAGGTGAGGAGGGCTCGTCCATGACATTTTATTCTTTTTTAGTATTTATTCATATATTTTCAGCTATATTAGGTATGGGACCGGGATTTGTATTGACCTCCATTGTGAAAAATGCTTCGAATATGACAGAGCTAAGACATGCTTATGAAATCCGAAATCGGCTTCATATTTTAGTGATGATTGGGGGCACATTGTTGCTCTTATCAGGATTGTTTATGGGCGGATTGAATCCAATGTTATTTGGCGAAGGTTGGTATATAACTAGTTTGGTGCTTTTCATGGTTGCATTAGCTTTTGGACCAACTGTTTTGAAATCTAGCTCAAGGCCAATCAAGGAAATGCTAAAAAATACTACCGGTGAAAAAATACCAGATGCGTACTACTTGCTCGCGAAAAAATTGTTTTTCTTTGAGAGGATTGAAAATGCAATTTTTTTATTAATCATTGCACTGATGATAACAAAACCATTTTAATGTTAAAAATGAGGTTGCCCTTTTGGACAGCCTCATTTATTTTGGTTCAATTTTGAAGTAAACGCGCAATAACCAGTGAATTTCGCGCAATCTTTATTCAAAATCGCGCATAAAAATAAGATAATCGCGCGACACATAAAGAGTCGCGCGATTTATAAAGATTACTGCGCGATTTAGTCAGGATGCCGCGCGATAGTAACCAATTTTTGCGCGACTCGAATCTTATGCAGCCTTTTCTGCAATATTCTTTTTCAACAATCCTGCCATTAGTGCAGTAACTAGAGAACCAACGATGATTGCAAGAATATACAATAGAATTTTTGTAACACTTCCACCTTCAACTAACGGAAGAACAAATACACCACCGTGAGGAGCTCGTAAAGCGATATCGAAAACCATTGTCAATGCACCGGTTACAGCAGCACCCGTCATTACTGATGGTATAACCCGCGCTGGATCCGCTGCCGCAAGTGGTATTACACCTTCTGTAATAAAGCATGCACCAAGGGCATACGCAGTTTTTCCAGCATTGCGTTCTTGCTTCGTAAAGCGACTTTTAAATAGAGAAGTTGCCAGAGCCATTCCTAGCGGTGGTACCATTCCTGCGGCCATAACACTAGCCATAATGGTATAGTTTCCTGCATCGAGCATTGCGATACCAAATGTGTACGCTGCTTTGTTAACAGGACCACCTAAATCAAAGGCCATCATAGCACCAAGAATAAGTCCTAAAACGATTTGGTTTGCTCCGCTCATGCCTTCTAAAAATGATGATAGTCCAGTATATACGGTAGTTAAAGGTGGGTTGATTACCATCATGATTATTCCTGTAATCGCAATACCGAATAATGGATAAAAGAGAACTGGCTTCAAGCCTTCCAGTGCATCTGGCAGTCCAGCAAATGCCTTTTTGACAAGCAATGTTACATAACCGGCTAGAAAACCAGCGATTAACCCTCCAAGGAAACCAGAACCGCCGCCAGCTCCCTCAGCGCCTGTAACGGTAATGGCAATTAAACCACCAACCATGCCTGGAGCAAAACCTGGTCGATCAGCAATGCTGGATGCGATGAAACCAGCAAGAACAGGAACCATTAGGAAGAATGCTTTTCCGCCTCCAATCGTGTTAAGCATGGCAGCAAATTCATTGTAATCCGCATGACCCGGAACGCTTGACTTAATTCCCCAGAAGAAGGATAACGCAATTAAAATCCCACCACCGACAACAAATGGTAGCATGTTCGACACACCATTCATCAAATGCTTATAGAAACCACTTCTTGATTCTTTTTCACTAGAAGATGAATCTGACTTTTCAGATTGATATATCGGTGCATCTTGTTTTACCGCACGATTCAATAATTCCTTCGTCTCATGAATTGCTTTTCCAACGCCTGTTTGAATCACAGGTTTTCCAGCAAATCGCTCCATTTCAACCTTGGTATCAGCGGCAACGACAATAACATCTGCCTCAGCGATGTCGTCTGCAGTTAGACGATTTTTTACACCACTAGACCCGTTTGTTTCTACTTTAATCGATAGTCCCATTTCCTTAGCTGTTTCATTTAATTTTTCAGCAGCCATGTACGTATGGGCAATTCCCGTTGGACATGCAGTTACGGCAAGAATTTTTGAAGTAGCGCTTTCTGTTTCCTCGGGTTGGTCAACTTCAATTTCTTTTTCATTAACAGCGTCTAACACTTCTTCTTTTGAAGTAGCCTTATAGATTTTTTCTCTGAACTTTTCATCCATTAAAAACGTTGATAATCGTGACAGTGCTTCTAAATGATCATTATTTGCACCTTCACTTGCTGCAATCATGAAAAATAAATGAGCAGGCTGGCCGTCTAATGATTCAAAGTCAATTCCCGATTTGGAACGACCGAATGCAATTGCTGGTTCCTTAACCGCAGCAGATTTTGCGTGCGGAATCGCAATACTTTCGCCAATTCCAGTGGTACTTTGTGCTTCTCGGTTAAAAATATCATCTATAAATGCTTGTTTGTCGTTCAGTTTTCCAGCAGCATCTAACTGGTTTGCGAGTTCATGCAAAACATCCTTTTTTGACTGTGATGCTAGATCAAGAATGATGGTGTCTTGACCTAATAGCTCCGTGATTTTCATTTAGATCACATCCTCTCTTATAGTAACTTCTGGAACCAAACGGTCTACATCTTTTTCCTCACATAAATCGGTACGAAAGGCAGTGGCACTACCGCTTGCAATTCCATAACGAAACGCTTGCTCCAGTGTTTTTCCATGAACTGTAGCTGCAATGAATCCGGAAACAAGGGAATCCCCGGCTCCGACCGTGTTAACAACCTGTCCCTTTGGCGATTCAGCAATTAAAACTTGATTTTTGGTGACCAAAATTGCTCCGCTGCCACCCATTGATACAATCACATGCTCAATACCTTGTTCAATCAACTTTTTCGCATAACCAACTGCTTGTTCTTTCGTCGTTATCGTTGTATCAAATAACTCACCGAGTTCCTGTTGGTTGGGCTTAATTAAAAATGGCTTTGTATCAATTAATTTTTTCAAAGCCTTACCTGAGGTATCCAAAACATAGCGAACATTTCGTTTGTGACAGATTGCTGCAATGGCTTTGTAGAAAGAATCTGGAATATCAGCTGGTAAACTTCCAGCTAATACAAACCAGTCACCAGCTTCCAGTCGCTCTAGTTTTTCAAGTAATTTTTTCCGTTGCTCGTGTGTAGTATTTGGTCCAGGACCATTTAATTCCGATTCTTCATCGGATTTGATTTTTACATTAATCCGAGTGGGTTCATTGGTATTTATAAAATTCGTTTGAATACCTTCCTCATGTAAAAAGGATTGAATGTATTCTCCAGTGAAACCACCAGCAAATCCAAGTGCAATACTGTTTACATGTAGACGATTTAGCACACGTGATACATTGATACCTTTTCCACCAGGGTAATAATAAACTTCCTCTGTTCGATTTAACTGACCTACATGAAATGCTGGCAAATAGACCGTGTAATCAATCGAAGGTGTAAACGTACACGTATAGATCATGATGAAACCACCTCAATGGTTGTTTGACTTGATAGAATTTCGTAATCCTCACTTGATAATGGACCTGTTATCAATGAAGCTTCCTTTAGATCACAAATCTTAGCAAAGCTGACTTTGTTTAGCTTGGTGTGATCACTTAAAACAAATGATTGTCTAGCAAGCTTGCTAGCAGTTTGTTTGACGTATGCTTCCTCAGGATCAGGTGTAGTATACCCGTATATGGGGTGATAACCATTTACACCAAGGAAACACTTGTCAAATCGGTAATTTTCGAGTGATTGGATAGCTTGTTGTCCAATTAAGGCACTTGTTTTCTGTTTTAAAAATCCACCAGTCAAATAAGTAGTAATTCCATGCTCCATTAATGAATCAAGATGTGTTAATCCATTTGTGACAACTACAACCTGTTTATCTTTTAAGTATGGTATTAGTTGCAGTGTAGTTGTACCGGCATCAAGAAAAATAGTGTCTTCTTCTTGGATCCATTGTGAAGCTCGCTTGGCAATTAATTGTTTTTCTTGAAGGTTTCTGGTTGATTTTTCAGCAATACTATATTCCTGAAGCTTTTTCTCTGTTAATGTTGCCCCTCCATGAATCCGTTGTAATTTATGGTTAGCTTCTAAATCAGTCAAATCACGACGGATGGTTGATTCGGAGGCGAAAGTAGCTTCCATTATTTCCTGTGTTGTGATGGTTTGCTTTCCTTCTAGTAGCTTTAGAATAATAGTATGGCGTTCATTGGTTAGCATGTATATCATCCTTATTTCCTTATTGATACTAGTGTATAGTAAACGTTTCCAAAAATCAATCATAAACAATCATTTTCAATCATAAACAATCAATAATGATTAGGTAATGTTTAGAAACTTGATTAACAGGAAAATATGTATTGCAAATCAATTTTGAAAGTGCTATTGTATTTAACAATATAATTTTTTGCGCATACCATACTAGGATAAGTAGAAAGGAGGAACTACCGTGAGGAACGTTACATTAGAGGAAGTTTTTAAACATCCAATTACACAAAAGTATTTGAAACGATCAGGGATGGCTCATGCAATTCGAGTAGCTGAATATGCATTTCAGTTCTCGAAAGAACACAGTGTAGATCCAGACTTAGCAACGAAAGCAGCGTTACTTCACGACGTTGGCCATTATACGTGGTACCGTAATGGTGAATGGGACTATGAATTATACCGCGAAAATGATATCCATGCGATTAAAGGAGCAAGTCGCGCGCATAAGCTGTTAATTCGAATTGGCGAAGATCGGCATGCTGCAAAAGAAATAGCTGTTGCGATTCTTCTGCATACTGATTCCTATTTACCAGAAGGACACTTGAATTTAAAGCCGTTGCAATACGTCGTCTCACTTGCAGATGAAGCAGATGAAGAAACAGGTGGTAAACATCACTACCGCACAATTGATGATCATGAAGCATTGGAGCGAATTCGTAAGCTAGATAAGAAAATTAACACGTTTAAACAAAAAACTCGATTCAACAAAATTGGATAAGGTAAGAACAGTAAGCCCATTTTTAGAAATGGAGCTTATTTTAATTTTAGAAAACTTGGCTTGTCGCCAAGCCTTAGTTGCACTTATGCAGTAAGAAAGGATTTATACTTTCTTACCTGCCAATAAAAAAAGATCCGGTTAACCGGACCCTACAGCATTACTCTACGCCGAGGTATTCCTCGAAGGTAATATCTCGTTCATGAATGACTTCTGCCACTTTCTTGCCAACATAACGCAGATGCCATGGTTCATATTGATATTTTGTTATAGCTTCTTCCCCTTTTGGGTAGCGGATGATAAAGCCAAATTCGTGAGCATGGGCCTTTACCCATTTACCTTCATCTGTTTTAGCAAAGTTAGTATTTAAATTAAAATTAATATCTGGACTTGTCACATCCATCGTTAAACCTGTCTGATGCTCACTTTCCCCAGGTTTTGCACTATATTTATTTGCAGCTTCTTCGCCGTCTCTTGCCACATAGGATGCAAAAATTGCATCTTGCCTTTCATATGACCGATATCCAGATTGTGCATACAGGTTAAGCCCTGCTTTTTTAGATGCTTTAAATAAATTTTCCAACGCATGCGCAGCTTCCTTTCGCATGTAACGCTTCGGTAAATCCTGTGTAAAAGGAAAAGGGACATTCGGTGCGATTAAATCATCCGGAATATAATCAGCTGGTAAGGCATGACCTTTGTTAACTAAAACTAACGTACTTGATGGGTTATCGACAATGACTGTTTCTTTTGGATCAGAAATAGGAACACTTCCTTTCCCAGGTTTAACCGTAAACTTTCCATTTAAAGCTTTTTCTAGCCAGTCTTTTGTTGCTTCGTCGTAAACGCCTGAAGCGGGTAGTTCCAGTTGTTGTGCTTGAAAATCTTTTAATGCTACTTTTGTTTCTTTATCAAACGTTCCGATTGCTTGTAGTTTATATCCAAGGTCGATTAATACAGACTGAAGCTTTTTTACTGCTTCTCCGCTATCGCCATTTTTTAATGTAGGTGCTGGAAGTTTCGTGATAGTCTCTTCGACATGTTGCTTTGATTCTACAGTGGTATCCTTCGTGTTTGAATGATTAGCAACCGTCTGCTCTGTGCAAGATGTAAGTATTATAATCACCGAAACTAGTATAATCGGTAGTAGCTTTCTCTGCATCTGATGTAACGCTCCCCATAAATTAATTGCAACTATTAGTATATCATGGAAAGCTGAATCGCAACATGAGAATTATACTAGTTTGATAGATGGATTGGGTGATACCGAACGAATCGCCGAAGCTGTTGGATTTTCGCCGAATGATGTTCAAGAATCGCCGGTACTATGTGTAATTTCGCCGATAGTTATTCCAAATCGCCGATGCGTCCAGAGATTTTGCATCCAAAATTAAATAAAAAAACTGAACCCCGTAAATACAGAGTTCAGCTTGATCTACTTTTCTTCAAACAACCTGCATATCTCAACAATTACTTCAGTTGCTTTCATCATGTTATCGACGGAGATATACTCGAATTTACCATGATAATTTTCGCCACCCGTAAATATATTCGGTGTTGGAAGTCCCATGTAAGAAAGCTGAGATCCGTCCGTACCTCCGCGAACTGGTTTTATCAAAGGAGTTATATTCAAATTCTCCATCGCCTGTTGCGCGATATCCACTATTTCCTTTACAGGTTTAATTTTTTCGCCCATGTTGTAATATTGGTCGTTCATTGTTAACTGGACACGATGTTCTCCGTATTTTTCCTTGATTTCTGCAACTGCACCTTTTACGAATTCCTTCCTTGCCGCAAAATTTTCCTTGTCAAAATCCCGAATGATATAAGAAATACTTGTTTTTTCTACGTCGCCATTGATGGAGCTTAAATGATAAAATCCTTCATATTTTTCGGTATGTTCTGGTGTTTCCTTCGCTGGAAACTTTCCAACAAATTCAGCTGCCAGGCTTCCGGCATTTACCATTTTATTTTTGGCCGTACCAGGATGTACACTATTTCCGATAAATGTTATTTCTGCCGCTGCTGCGTTGAAGCTCTCATATTGCAGTTCGCCAAGTGGACCACCATCGATGGTATAGGCAAAATCTGCTCCAAACGCATCTACGTCGAATTTATGAGGACCGCGTCCAATTTCTTCATCTGGTGTAAATGCCACGCGAATCTTCCCATGTTTTATTTCCGGATGGTCGATTAAATAAGCCATCGCTGTCATAATCTCCGCGATACCGGCTTTGTTATCCGCACCTAACAATGTTGTGCCATCGGTAGTGATTAACGTGTGCCCTTTGTAATCGGGGAGCTCTGGGAATTCTTGGCCGGATAAGACAACGTTTAATTCCTTATTTAAGACCAAGTCGTTGCCATCAAAGTTTTCTACTAGTTGTGGATTTACATTCTTACCAGTGAAATCAGTTGCGGTATCGACGTGTGCCAAAAAACCAATTGTAGGTAAATCTTTGTCAGAATTAGCTGGGAGTGTTGCCATGACATACCCATTTTCATCAATCGTAACATCGTTCATGCCGATGTCTTTTAATTCAGTAACAAGTAGGTTAGCTAACTCTAACTGTCCTGATGTGGAAGGGGTTTGGTCATTTTTTTCATTTGATTGTGTATCTATTTTCACGTATGTAGTGAGGCGGTTAATTAAATCCTGCTTCATTGGGTTGTCATCTCCTGTTTCGTAAATTATGATTATTTTAACACAATGAGTGAGGTGAAAGCATGATCCGAGAAGCGAAATTACAAGATGCAGCGATGTTGCTTGATCTAGTAATGCAAGTAGAAAAAGAAAGTGACTATATGTTAATGGATCCAGGTGAACGAAAAAAGACTGTCGATGGTCAAGAAAAGATGATCAAAGCTTTCTTGGGAAAAGAAAATGCTACTATTCTGGTAGCAGAATTAAACGGGCAATTAGTAGGTTATCTGATTGCGAACGGTGGTGATGTAAACCGGAAACGACATAGCGCTTATTTGGTAATAGGAATTGCAGAGAGTCATCGTGGAAAAGGGATTGGTACAGCGCTCTTCAGTGAAATGGATGGATGGGCGAGATCTATAGGAATTCACCGTCTGGAATTAACAACAGCTGTTGAGAATGAGCCAGGGATTAGGTTATATAAAAAAGCTGGATTTGAAATAGAGGGAACGAAGCGGCATTCGCTCAAAGTTGATGGCAGGTATGTCGACGAATATTATATGGGAAGATTCCTAGATTGAGTGAGACCACTTGGACAGCTAGCCAAAGCTGTTTCAAGTGGCTAATTTAATCAGGCACGTTTTTCCAGGTTCCGTGCTGTTTCGCTTTTCTCCACTAGTTTCTGATTCTTAAATGTTCCAAGCGTTTTGTCAACGGATGTATGTGTTACACCAAACCAGTAGTTTTCGTTTTTAAAATGATGCCAAAGATGAGCCTTTTTAATCTTTTTACCCAATTTAGTAAGAGGTTGAATTGGTTTATGAGCTACATAATGTTTCCACTCGTAATATAGAAAATAGCTCATAAGACCAGTAAGAAAAGCCAGTGTAAGCTGTACATTCCCCGTAATTAAATAAAAGATTACCGAGCTAACAAAAAAGTTAGGCAGGCTAAACCAGAGTGGTAAGAACAATAAACTTAAATCTTTTGGATCAACGTGATGATCGAAATGTAGACGCTTAATCATTTTGAGTAAAAATGGATTCTCTGGTGTTTTCATATGAAATAAGAAGCGGTGTACCATATATTCGCTTAAAGCATATGCCGCCATTCCGATTACAAGGGCGATCCATGTGCTAACTTGTAGCATGTGTAAAATAGTGTATACGGAAAGGGGAGTAAAAAGAGCCAGCATAACAGTTACGTCTGGGAAAAATAAAAACTCCTTGTAGTACTTACTCATTTACATTTTCCTCCTTTCGTCTCCTTTTCTCGGAAATATGTGTTTCCCATAATGCATAACTTTTTTCCATCATAGATCGCGCTAACCTCTCAGATTGAGTGACATCGCCATTAAGGGCTACCTTCATTAATTCTTTATAATAACTGTAGGAAGCTTTACGGCAAAACGGCAATGAAAAGTAGATTTTTGCCATTTTAACATAAGCGGGTTCGAAACTGTTTAATAGTAGGGGGAAAATTGGATTCCCGGAAAGTCCTGCAAGTTCTTTCTGTAGTTTCCAATCAAATAGTGCATAATCCTCTGCTGAATCGGATAATTCATCCATTTTCGAAAGAATGGCAACTACTTTAGGGTGATGCATCATGATAGCTTTCTTTACGTATTTTGGTGTGATAGCTATACGCATTTCTAGGAAGTAAAGTACCAATTCATCTGGAATTTCATCATAATGTTGGATAATATCGACGATTGTATTGATGTTGCCCTCTTTCCAATAATCGTTCACAGTTGCAGACTGTCCTTTTCTTAGTGTTATCCAACCACTATGATGAAGACGCTGTAAAACTTCTCTAATAGTAGGTCGTCCAACTTTGTATGTAGTAGCAAGTTCTCTCTCTGTCTGTAATTGCGAACTAGCCGTATATTCTCCTTGAATGATTGAGGAAATAAATTGTTTTTCTATTGTATCAGACGTTCTACTCACGATAATCACCCTTTTGGTAATACCATAATTTATATTGGTCTTACCAAATAGTATGTATCACTCTGAAAATAAAGTCAATTAATTTTTTGAAATTTCGGTATATTAGTTTCGTATATGGAAAAATTGCTAGATTAGGCTTAATGTGAAATACTTTCATTAAGAGAAAATAGGAGGAGATAATCGTGTCTTATTTGGTTTCTGTTAATTGGTTGAAAAAGCAATTAGAAAAGGGTGTAAACGACCTAGTAGTTGTTGATGTTCGATTCTCATTGGCGAATTCGGATGAAGGTAGACAGGCCTATGAAAAAGGACATATCCCAACTGCGATGTATTTAGATCTAAATAAGGATTTATCTAGTCCTAAAAAAGAACATGGTGGTAATCACCCGCTTCCTGATGTTGAAATATTCGCAGAAAAGCTTGGTGAAATCGGGATTGATCGGGAGGCAACCGTAGTAATCTATGATGAAGATAATGATATGTTTGCCGCTAGACTTTGGTGGTTACTCGATTATATGGGCCATGAAAAAGCTTATGTGTTGGATGGTGGAATTTCAACATGGATAGAGAAAGGCAATGTTGTAACGAGTAAAATTCCGGTACCAGAAATGAAGCAATTTATACCTGAGATAAAAGAAGACGAAGTAGTAGATATCAATCAGGTAAAAGAGAGATTAACTGATCGGTCAGCAACTTTACTAGATTCACGTGGAAAAGATAGATACCTTGGAAAAACGGAACCATTATATGCAAAAGCTGGACATATACCTGGAGCAAAAAGTTACTTCTGGAAAAATGTACTTACCGAACACGGCTCGTGGAAAAGTGAAAAAGAATTAGAAGATACCTTTAAAGACCTTTCAAAGGATGAAGAAATTATTGTTTCGTGTGGGTCCGGAGTATCTGCATGTCCAAATGTTATGGCATTAAAAATGGCGGGGTATAAGAACGTGAAACTTTATCCAGGTAGTTATAGTGACTGGATTTCGTATGATGAAAATCTAGTTGAAACAAAAGATGAATAGGGGAATGACCGATGACGAAACGATGTGATTGGGCAACGTCTGATCAAATTTATATTGATTATCACGACCATGAATGGGGCAGACCTACCCATGATGACCAAGAACTATTTGAAATGCTTTGTCTAGAAGGTGCGCAGGCTGGACTTAGTTGGATTACGATATTAAAGCGGCGAGAAAATTACCGAAAGGCATTTGATAATTTTGACCCGGTAATTATTCAAGACTATGATGAAGCAAAAATCCAAGCGATATTGCAGGACGAGGGTATTATCCGCAACAAATTGAAAGTTCGTTCTGTCGTGAAAAATGCAAAAGCGTTTTTGAAGGTAAAAGATGAATTTGGAAGTTTTGATTCCTATATATGGAGCTTTGTTGGGGGAGAAACCATTTTAAATGATTGGAAAAATCATGCAGAGGTTCCTGCTACGACCACTGAATCCGAAAAAATGAGTAAAGATCTGAAAAAGCGTGGATTTTCTTTTGTAGGTCCAACCATTTGTTACGCTTATATGCAATCCACTGGCATGGTTAATGACCATACAAAAGACTGTTTTTTGTATTACGGAAAGCAAAAAGAAGAAGCTGGGACATAAGTAATTATATCATAGAAAATCCGAACGACTGATAACAGTTCAAAAAAACGCTTCGGAAATATACTTCGCTTTCCGCGGGCGAGTGACGAGCCTCCTCGGACTTACGTCCTCCGGGGTCTCGTCGATCTCTCACTTCCCGCAGGAGTCTACGTATATTTCCGAAGCTAACAAAGATTTTCGTTCGTTATTTTTCATGATAGATTACTTTATGTCCCAGCCTCTAAAATACAGGTAGCTCTTGATCATAATCTACTTCAAAACCAAGGTCGCGTAACATTTGATGGTCTTTTGTTCCTTCCTGACCAGCGGTTGTTAAATAATCACCGATAAATATAGAATTTGCTGCATATAGACCAAGCGGTTGTAAGGTCCGTAAGTTCACTTCACGACCGCCAGAAATCCGAATTTCTTTGGTTGGGTTAACGAATCGAAATAAAGCCAAGACTTTCAGGCAGTATAATGGATTTAGTTCGTCCGTTCCCTCCAACAATGTGCCTTCCATCGCATGCAGAAAGTTCACAGGAATTGAATCAGCATCAAGCTCTTTAAGTGCGATTGCCATATGTATAACATCTTCCAATGTTTCTTTCATCCCTACAATTACACCAGAGCACGGCGAAATACCAACAGCTTTCGCTTTGTTTACCGTAGCTACACGGTCTTGATAGGTGTGGCTGGTTGTAATGTTGTCATGATGTTTTTCTGATGTATTGATATTGTGATTGTAACGATCTACCCCAGCTTCCTTAAGCTCCTCTGCTTGTCCAGGTTTTAAAATTCCAAGACATGCACAAACCTTTAAATTATATCTTTGTTTTATTTCTTTCACAGCTGCTGTAACATGACTCAGTTCACGAGTAGTTGGACCGCGTCCACTTGCGACAATGCAATACGTACCGGAATTAAGCTGGTGTGCTTTTTCAGCCCCAGCTACAATTGTGTCTTTATGCATCATTCGGTATTTTTCAATAGGATTAGTTGAGTCCCTTGATTGGGCACAGTAACCGCAGTTTTCCGGACACGCACCAGATTTTGTATTAATAATCATATTTAGTTTTACCTTATTACCATAGTAATGCTTTCTAATAAGGTACGCACTATTTAGCAATTCTAAAATATCTTCATCGGGACATTCTAGTATCTGCATTGCTTCCCCTTCTGTAATTTCATATCCCTCTATAACTTCATTTGCAAGCGATTTGAAATTTAGCATTCTATTCCTCCTCAATTAGTTAAGCAGTTTTTTCTGTTCGATAATGTTTAGCTTTAATAATCCCGCTCCGCTCTAATCGAAATGCAAAAACTCCTGCCAGAATAGCAAGTACAATATCTTTTGGTAGTGGAACCATCATCCAGAGCCATGCCATTTGATAGGTAAATCCTTCTGGTGCATCAAACCAAAAAAGATAAGCAGCGTACATCCAGTTTGTACCGAAAACATAGTTAATGATCATCCCAACTAAGGCAGCAGTCACATACATTGGTAAGCCACGTTTGCGCTCTACAATTTTTCCTGAGACATATGCAAGTAAAATAAATGATAGAATAAAACCAAAGGTAGGTGATAGAATGGTTGATATTCCACCGGAAAATTTTGCGAAAATCGGTGCACCTGCCAACCCAAGCATCATGTAAACAAACATGGAAAAAGCACCTAGTCTGCTACCAAGTACAATACCTGCTAGAATAGCAAAGAAAGTTTGTAGTGTGATTGGAACTCCGCCAATAACTAAAAATGGGACAAGTGTAGTAATGTTTGCGCCAATGGCAGTTAATGCCACAAATAAAGCTCCCATAGTAAGGTTTAATGGCGTCCACATAGTTTTCTTCATGATAAATCGCTCCTCAATTTTCAAATGTTAACCTATTATTATTTAAGTTAACATATATTAGATTACCATAAATAGAAAAATTGTCCACTCAAAATCTAAAAAATTGTTGTTTTGTCACAAAATCGGTAAACTGCGAGCTAGTGAAATTTCCAATTACCTGATAACAGCAACGTTGATTTCCGCTGAGGACAAGGCTAGTGAAGTAATTTTGAACGTAATGGAATGATTGCGATTGCGTGCAGAATGGCAGCTATCGGACACACGATTCCTTATTTGTGAAAAATAAGGGTAAATGCGTTTGTTATCGGACTCAGGGTTTCTTATTTGGGTAAAAACGGTTGAAAGTCCTGTTTTTTAGCTGAATAAGGAATCGTATGTCCGTTAATCTTCGAAATAAAGGAAAAAAAGGTAAATAAGGCATCCTCAGTCCGATACCGATCAGTGTCCTTTACTTACATTCACAATCACCAAACCAAACTAGTTGCCTTCAACTACGAACATTAAAGGCAACAAAATAAAAAACCAGCTACCGTAATGATAGCTGGTACTAGATTACTATTTTTCTAAAGCTTAAAAGCTTTAAGTTCATTGTTTAATTGATCGGCTAGAGCTGCTAATTCATCCGCACTGTGTGAAACCTCTTCCATAGAACTAGAGGTTTGTTGGGCAGATGCTGCTGCTTGTTCAACTCCCGCTGCAGACTCTTCTGAAACGGAGGCAATCTCTTCTATTAAATTATTCATTTCATTACTATTCGCTGCTATTCCTTTTAAGTTGTTGGAAATAGCAATAATTTTAGTCGTCATTTCCGAAACGGATGCATTAATCGTTTCAAAGCTTTTACCCGTGGTTTCAATTTGGTTGGTTCCTTCTTTCACTTCATTGTATCCATTATTAAGTGATACAACTACATGATCGGTTTCATTTTGGATGGTAGAAACAATGCCAGTGATTTCTGCAACAGATGAAGTTACCTGTTCTGCGAGCTTTCGTACTTCGTCAGCAACAACAGCGAACCCTTTGCCGTGTTCACCTGCACGTGCCGCTTCAATTGCAGCATTTAAAGATAGTAGATTTGTTTGATCAGCGATATCCTTAATAACTTTTACTAATTTGGAAATCTCAGCTGATTGCTTATCTAGTCCTTGGACTTTATCAACAGCTTCGGAAACGATGGCATCTATTCGCTTCATTTGATCCATTGATTTGCGCATTAACGCGCTTCCTTCAGCAGTCAGATGCATGACGCCATCTGATTTGCTTGCGATTTCTTGACCGTCTAACTCCGATTGACGAACGATTTGAACGAAGTCATTCATATTCTCTGATAAATCAGATGCACTGTTGGCTTGTGTTTCTGAACCTGAAGATAATTCTTCCATCGTGGTAGCAATTTGTTCGTTACCTACTTTTACTTCGTTAGCTGATTGTGTTAACTCATCACTTCTGGATGAAACAGATTCAGATGCAGTTGCTACTTTAGCAACAATACTGCGGATATTACCTTTCATTTGGTTAACGGCACTGGATACCTGTCCAATCTCATCTTTTCCTTCGTAGTCCATCGATTTTACTGCAAGGTTTCCATTTGCTACCTCGTGCGTGATCGATACTACTTTACGCAGGTTTGCCGAAATTTTCCGGCTAATTAATAATAATAAAATAATACCAATAACAATTGCCAATCCATTCGCAACACCTAATACGATGGTGCTTTGGCTTATACTACCTTGGGCGTCTTCAACTGCCTGTTGTTGTTTATCTTTAACAATTGAAATTAATTCGTTCATTAATTCGACGTTTTGTGCACGTAAACTACTTACTTCTTCGCGTAAAGCTGGAATATTTTCCGGTTCTCTTGCTACTGCATGTGGGATGTCTGTCAAAAATGCCGTATTCAGCTTTGTATCGTTTTGTTGAATCTGTGTAAAAATTTCCTTTTGTTTTTCCGTTTCCATTTTCGGTGTTAGTTCTTCTTTTAGAACGCTAAACTTTTCGCGATATTCATTATACTTATCTACATATTTTTGGTCCTGTGTAATAATAAAATCGGCAATTTGAATATCCTTTAATTGCATGATAGATGAAAATTCCATCATTGCATTTACGCGTTCGCTTCTACGGTCAATAGCTTGGATATCCTCTTGTCCTTGACTTAATTGAATATATACAACAAAACCCGCAACTAAAAATAACAATGCAGTAAATATGTACACCGTAAGATATTTATGTGCAATCCTTATGTTTTTCCAACTAAATCGTAGTGGACGTTTCGTTCTGTTCTTCTTCACTTTAGGTGCTTTCATCTTATTCTTCTTTTTTTTCATCTTATGTATGTCCCCCAATTAATAAAAGCTTTCTAATTATATCGACAAATATCTACTAAGTATTTAGCACTAGTTTAAAAAATCTAACATTTGTATCTGTTGAGCATATACTGTAAAATAGCAAATTGTGTGTGAAAGTGGCACAAATCAATGCTAATAAGGTGATTTAAATGGTAGGTAGTGCTTTTTTAGAAGAAACAAAAAGCAAAGAAGAAATAAAAGATGAATTGGATACATTAGAAATACAACTTTTTCGGATGCAAAATAATATAAAAGAAATAGCAAAAAAGTGGGAGATCGTTAGTATCGATCAAACTGGTCATCAAAAATGGGTTATAATTTATGCAGATAAAGGTGAAGAGGCATGCCAAATTATGCTTCATGACTGTGATTCTGCTTTTCGTGGCAAATGGAATGCGGCAATAGAAGCAGAATATAAAGACGAAAACACAATCCATATTGCTGATATAAAAGGTGAAGAAAACAAAGGTTATGGTTCTATTTTAATGAATCATTTAAAAGATTTAGCACATGAAGAAAACTTTCAATATATTACTGGGGATTTAGTAAAGCGTGACTTTGATCATGTCAATCGGCTAAAGCATTTTTATAATAAGCATAATTTTGATGTGAAAATTGACCATACGGAGCAGTGTGGGGAAATTGTGTGGAATGAAGGTTAGAAAGAGCAATCTATTTCGTTGAATAGACTGCTCATTTTTTTTACTCTAAATTCGGTTCTTTACGATGGTTTGTAGCTTGTTCATACGCATAAGCCAATTCAATTAATTTTGGTTCAGAAAAGGCAAGTCCAGAGAAGGTAACTCCGACTGGCTTTCCTTGTTCCGTATAACCAGCTGGTACTGTAATAGATGGGAAACCGGCTCTGGCAGCTATAGTAGATCCATAGTTATTAGGGAATACAATAGCGTCTAACTGATGCTCAGCCATGACTCCATGCATTTTTTCTTGAGATATCTTTAAATCTGTCAACCGGTCATTAATATACTCATCTTCGGTTAACGTGCCACTGTTTCTTTCTGACTTGGTGAGCAATGTTTGGCCATATTTTAATGCCTTTTCCGCGTTTGCTTGATTAAATTGAATGACATCAAATAATGAATGAACTGGTGAACTAGATGGAAGTTTTCCTAAGTATGCGTTCACGCCATTTTTAAACTCATGGAATAATACACTTGAATCAGGTAAATCGTCTGGTAATTTTATCGAATCGATGATGGTGGCGCCTTGTTTTTTCATATCTTCTAGAGCTTGGTCTATTAACTCTAATTCGAACTTATCGAGTTCAGTCAAGTAGTTTCTTGGCACGCCTATTCTTGCGTTTTCTAACCCATCTATTTTTAAATACGATGAATAGTCCGATATTCGATCAGGATTTATAGCAGTAGCTGGATCTTTTTTGTCCTCACCAGTTAGGGTTCCAAGTAAAATCGCTGCATCTTCTACGGTTCGTGTCATCGGTCCAGCAGTATCTTGACTATGTGCGATTGGAATAATGCCAGAGCGACTAACTAGACCTAGAGTTGGTTTTATTCCAACGATGGAATTGCTGCTAGAAGGACTCAAAATTGATCCGTCCGTTTCTGTGCCAATTGCTAGAGTAGCAAAATTTGCAGCGATACCAGCACCAGACCCAGCACTGGAACCACCTACGTCAAACTTGCCTGGCCCATATGGGTTAAGTACCTGACCACCACGTGAACTATAGCCATTTGGCATGCCTTCTGTCATAAAATTTGCCCACTCTGTTAAATTTGCTTTCCCTAGAATGATTGCTCCAGCATCACGTAGTTGCTTCGTCACAAAGGCGTCTTCCTTTGCGTAGTGGTTTGCAAGTGCAACCGATCCAGCGCTGGTATGCATTTTGTCGCCTGAATCAATATTGTCTTTAATTAATACTGGCATACCGTGAAGTGGCCCACGCTTTCCGGTATTATTACGTTCGACATCCAATGCTTCTGCTATATGTAAAGCATCAGGATTGACTTCGATAACAGCATTTATTTTTGGTCCTGTAGCATTATACGTAGCAATTCGTTCTAGGTACATTTTGGTTAACGATAAGGCAGTTAACTCCCCGGTATCAATTGCTTTTTGAATAGTATGTATGGTTGCTTCGTTAAGTTTAAATGGCATAGATGTAGCCTCCTATAAAAATTCTTTGATAAGTATATATTCTATTTTTGTTAATAGAAATCCTTTGGAAAAAGTAAATTAAACAGTTGGAAGTAATTACAAAAGTTGAAAATACAGGATAATCTATTTTGAAAAAGATTTTCTTATATTGCAAACGGAATGAATTGAGGATAAAAAGCTACCGCTGCGGTTGAAGCATTATTTTTGGGTAATGATGCTAACGACATCGTTACCACGTTTTTCTTTAATAGAAGTGTAATCAGAGAAGTGATTTCTACTCTAATTATACTAGGTAGCATGACTGCAAACAGGTGTTCTATTTAATGTTCTTGACTTTCTCAATCTTTTCGAATAAACTAAAAACAACTATTTAAAGGAGGTGGGTAACATGTTTCAAACTGGTAAAGGCATTACAAAGTTCAGAGAATACCTCTGGATGTGTTATGCGCTTTTTGCTGATTTAGTTTACAACGGGATACGTCTGTCCTTTTTTAAACAATTAAATCAACAATACCAGTAAGAGACATCTACCCATATACGGATAACGTGAAGGACGACGGGGAAGCTGTATTCTCTGTCGTTTTTTTGTATCCAAAAAAGATTGTCTCTTCAAATCGGAGGAAGAGAAAATGATTGTATGTAGTGTGAGAAATGTTACCCAAACACATGGTGCAAATACTATTTTTAGTGATATGACATGTGAGATAAAAGAAAATGAACGGATTGGACTTATTGGAAGAAATGGAGAGGGGAAAACGACGTTACTCCATTTGTTAGCTAAAAAAACTGATCCGGCAGAAGGAACAATCAACTGGAAGAAAAATTTAACGGTTGGTCTATTAGAGCAAACACCAGAGTATGCGGATAATAAAAAGGTTGAAGCATTATTGTACGACGTTTTTGATACGCTAAAAGAATTAAAGCAAAAAATGACTGACTTAGAACATGCGATGGCAACGGAATCAGACCCAGATAAATTAACACGCCACATTGAAAAATATGGTGTATTACAGGAAAAGTTTCAAGAAGATGGCGGCTATGAGATCGATTCGCAAATTAGACGAATTATGAGCGGGTTACAAATAACAGAGTTATCACAGAAAAAATGGGATCAGCTAAGTGGTGGAGAACGGACAAAAGTTGGATTGGCTCAGCTTTTATTGCAAGCACCAGATTTATTGCTTCTGGATGAACCGACTAATCATCTTGATTTATTTGCGATCGAATGGCTGACTGATTTTATCAAGAATTACCCAGGTACCATTGTGATTGTCTCGCATGATCGTTACTTCTTAGATGAAACAGTTACAACTATTTTGGAAATGGATCAAGGCGAACTTATTCGGTATTTTACCAATTATACGGAGTACGTGAAGGAGCGAGAGGCACGGCTACTAATTGAGTTTCAGCAATATCAAGACCAACAAAAGAAAATGAAGAAGATGCGGGACACCATTAAACGTTTAAAGGAATGGGCAAACCAGGCTAATCCTCCAAACGCAGGCTTGCATCGCCGCGCGAAAAGTATGGAAAAAGCATTGGATCGTATGGAGAAATTGAAGAGACCAATTTTAGAACAGAAAAAGATAAACTTAGATTTTCAAATGAACAAACGAAGTGGAAAAGACGTTGTTATTGTAGACGATGTTTCGAAACGATTTGAGGATAAGACGCTATTATCTGGAGTAAATATGCATGTGCGGTTCCAGGAACGTATTGCCATTATCGGAGAGAACGGCTGTGGAAAGTCGACGCTTCTGAAAATGATTTTGCGGACTGAGAATTACGAGGAAGGTACCATTCAACTTGGTAGTAATTTATCAGTTGGATTTCTTTCTCAACATATGCTAGAAATGAGTGAAGATCGATCGATAATCGATGAATTCCGTGATCAGGTTCATGTGACAGAAGGTGATGCGCGCGGAATATTGGCTCGATTTCTCTTTTACGGAAATACCGTTTTTCAAAAAGTTAGCAGCCTAAGCGGCGGGGAGCAAATGCGCTTGCGCTTGGCACAGCTTGTTCACCAAGACCATAATTTATTGATATTGGATGAACCGACTAACCATCTGGATATTGAATCAAAAGAGGTATTAGAGGATGCATTGGAGCAATTTGATGGCACCATTATTGCAGTTTCGCATGATCGCTATTTTTTAGATCGATTATTTCCATTAACGTATTTAGTTGCTGATGAAAAATTGACTAGATTTGAAGGCAGTTTTACGTTTGCTAGGAAGAAGTGGACTGAATTGGATTCACTAAAAAGCTAATTTTTTTCCACACAATCTTCCGTATGATAAACTGCTAATACAGTATCAGTGAAAGGATGCGATTAGATGAAGTTTATTACATTGAACAACGGGGTGCGTATGCCACAGCTTGGCTATGGTGTATGGCAGGTTCCAGAAGATGAAGCAACACCAGCAGTATCAAAAGCACTTGAGGTTGGATTCCGTTCTATTGATACAGCAATGATTTATAAAAATGAACGTGGAGTAGGAAAGGCACTTGATACCAGTGAAGTCCCACGTGAAGATCTTTTCATTACAACAAAGGTGTGGAATTCCGATCAAGGATATGATAATACGTTAAAGGCGTTTGACGAAAGTCTTGAAAAACTAGGTCTGGATTATGTTGATTTATACCTTATTCACTGGCCAACTCCAGAATTTGATGATTATGTTGAAACATATAAAGCGATGGAAAAACTATATAAGGATGGGCGTGCGAAAGCAATTGGTGTATGTAATTTTAATATCGAGCATCTACAGCGTTTATTAGATGAATGTGAAGTAACACCTGTTGTTAACCAAGTAGAATGTCATCCATACTTGCAGCAAACAAAGTTACAAGAATTTTGTCAGAAGAATGATATATATTTAGAAGCATGGAGCCCATTGATGCAAGGTGGCGAAGTGTTGAATAACGATATCATAAAAGAAATCGCAAGTAATCATGATAAAACAGCTGCACAGGTTATTATTCGTTGGCATTTACAGAGCGGAAGAATTGTTATACCGAAATCTGTAACACCATCACGTATTGAAGAAAACTTTGACGTGTTCGGATTTGAACTAAGCAATGATGATATGAAGAAAATTACTGAATTAGATCGCAATGAACGTAAAGGTCCAGAACCGAGTGAAATGAATAATCGATAAACACGTAACAAACAGGCGGGGATTCAATCTTCGCCTGTTTTTATTTCGCCTTAATGGTCAGTAACCCCCCCTCTTAATGAAGAATCACTTTATGTCAGTTATTGTATTTCCCAGGAAATAATTATCAAATTTTGTCTTTCACGATGAATTGTTTATAAAAAATTTTCAATTGAATAAAAATAGTTGAAGCATCTACAATTTTTTTGTAGTATACTATATAGAAATCTTGTTCATCCATTTTAAAAGGAGTGGTGTTTTATGGCGAATGTAAAAAATATAGTAAACAACAAAACACAGATTAAAATGGAGGAACGGTCAGCGTAAGCACGGTCTTTCCTCCGATATACTAGGAGGAAATTAACATTGAATAAATTAGAAGCAATTGGATGGGATCAGTCTGTCCAAGTTACAAATGAAGAAAATGTAGCCCGCGTTATTGCGGTGCAAAAAAACAGCTATCGAGTAATAGATGGTGATATGGAATATTTTTCACATGTAAGTGGAAAATTTATAAATCAAGCGACTAGTTCTATAGATTATCCTGCTGTAGGTGATTGGGTCGTGGCGCAAAAGTTGGTTGATGAACGGAAAGCAGTCATTAACCAGATTCTACCTCGAAAGAGTCAATTTGTTCGACAAGCAGCTGGAACTAAAACAGAGGCACAGATAGTCGCAACGAATATGGATACGGTTTTTATCGTTAATTCACTAAATCATGATTTAAATTTACGTCGGATTGAGCGATATATTTTATCAACGTATGAAAGTGGAGCAACGCCAGTTATTGTTTTGACGAAAAAAGACGTTTGTCCACCAGAAGAAATTGAAACAATTATTGCCCAGGTTGAAGAGGTGGCGATTGGCGTACCTATTATTCCAATAAGCAACCTTACCAAGGAAGGTATAAATGAACTTCTTGAATATTTGCCAACCGGAAAAACTGCTGCATTGCTAGGTTCATCAGGTGTTGGAAAGTCTACTTTGGTTAATACCTTAATTGGAAATGTTGTACAAGAAACAAAGGATGTCCGCGAGGCGGATAGCAAGGGTCGTCACACAACAACACACCGGGAAATGTTTCAGTTGCCGAATGGAGCGTTGTTAATCGATACTCCTGGAATGCGGGAACTACAGCTTTGGGAAGGCGAATCAGCAATAGATGCGACTTTTCAAGATGTTGAGACGTTAGCTGCTGAGTGTAAGTTTACCGACTGTCAGCATGATACCGAACCTGGTTGTAGCGTACAAGAGGCAATAGCTAACGGAGAATTGTCGGAAGAACGGTTCCGGAGCTATTTGAAATTGCAACGTGAGCTGGCATATGAAAAAAGAAAGCAAGATCAAAAAGCGCATTTAGAAGAAAAAAATAAATGGAAAAAGATTTCAAAAGCGCAGCATGATATGCACAAATTTCGTAAAAAACGATAACAAATAAACACCTTCCTCTCGTGATAGAGGAAGGTGTTTTATCGTAGGTTGGGAAATGCTGAATTACTGAAATCCAACATTATTTTGCTCAGATTAGTTAAAAATGTAAAGGTAGGACGTCATGAAAACACACGTTTAACAGCTTCCTCGTATTCATGAAAATAGTTTGGAATTTCGGACGGAGCAAGTCCCACGTACATTTCCCTTGCTATGGATTCGTTGTACCATTTTTGTTGTTCTATCCCCGCGTTGAAATTAAGCCAAACAGCATCTCCTTTTAGGGATAAGGCTTTTTCAAGGTCAAGTAGATTGTCCAGTTTATCCGCTACAATTAAGAACTTTACTTCATTTTCGGCATTTCGAACAGTATCAATGGTGTGCTGTTTTCGTTCAGACCATGATTTCGACTTATCCTCGGTATGTGCAGCTACTAATTTCGCAACTCTTGGACCAAATGCTGCTTCGATATCTTCCATTTCATGAAGTGTATCCTCCACAACATCGTGTAAATATCCGGCGCAAACAACTTCGTCTGAAAATCCGACTCGTTCTAGTCGTTCGGCAACCCTAATGGGATGGGTAATATACGGCATACCTGAGTTCTTCCTTAGTTGTCCATTGTGTGCTTTTTTCGCAAACTCTTTAGCTTTCTGTTTCAAAATATCCACCTACATTTCTACACAATGATTTCAAATGGTACTTTAATGTATCTTTCATACTCTCTATCGGAAAGCGGTCTGGGTGAAGGATACCGTGTAATGCCATTCCATCAATTAGTGCATATAGTCGCTCAATTTCCATCGATTTATCCAAACCTTGTCGTAGTAACCCTAATTCTGAAAGTCTGTTTACTACAGTCGATACAGCATAGTGCATTTCATCGTATACTTTTTGACTTAACTCCTTTAACGATGGGTCGACAATTGATTTTGATGAAAAAACCATCCATACCTCCATTTCTATTCGCCGATCGTCATCGATTGGTAGGAATTCACTTAGTAATTCCTGCATAACGTGAAGCGGTGGACCGTCGTAGTTTTTACGTGATGCACGATTTTTTACTCGATCGGATACGAGCTGCATCGAAAATAAAAACAGCTCTGATTGCGTAGAAAAATAATGACGAAGTGACCCAACGGACATATTTGCTATCTTAGCAATTTTTCTGACGGATGCTTGCTCGAGTCCTTCATTCACAATAACTTTCCAAGTTGCTTCTGCAATTTTAATTTTTCGTTGTTCATGATTCACTATTTTTGGCATATTTTTATTATAACACATCTGTACTAAATCAAGTTCGTATGCTATAGTCGTTTTAATACAATTGTGCTAAAAAGGGGAATGAAGATGTTAGGTTGGGTTATTGTTGCGTGTGAAATTGGGTTTTGGGTATTTGTTTTAGCAGGTTTGTTTTCCAGATACGTTTTGAAAAAAAGAAAGTTAAGTAATGTATTATTAATTTGTACACCAGTAGTCGATCTCTTACTTTTGATTGTTACGGTGATGGATTTGAAAAATGGTGCGGTTGCTTCTACTGTACATGGAATTGCTGCAATTTATATTGGGGTGAGTGTGGCATTTGGTCATCAAATGATTAAGTGGGCAGATCAGCGTTTCTTTTATTATTTTGCTGGCGGACCGAAACCCGATAAGCAAAAGAAATACGGAAAAGCATTTGCAAAAAAAGAAAGAAGTGGCTGGTATCATCACTTGCTAGCCTGGATAATTGGTGTTGCGATATTGGGTGGCATTATCGTTTTTGTAGGTAATCCTTCACAAACAGAGGCGCTTTATCAAACAGGAAGATTATGGACCCTTGTGTTAGGGTTAGATTTTCTTATTAGTTTTAGTTACACGTTATTTCCCAAAAAAGATCCGAATGTGGTAAGGTAAATTTCTTTTCTCTTTCAAAAAAGTCGAAAAACAAGTAAACTAGTTTTAACTATAACTGGTTTAGAGGAGTCCCACCTATGTCTTTTCATACGGATAAAACGATGCATGTGAATCATGTTCATCTCAAAGTTTCAAATTTAGAACGCTCACTTTATTTCTATCAAAATGTACTAGGTTTTTTAGTCATCGAAGAACAGCCCCATCTTGCGAAATTATCTGCTGGCGGAGTAAAAACTATGGTTACTATTGAACAAATAGATAATGCAAAGCCCCTAGATTCTCGTAAAACAGGGCTTTTTCATATAGCTTTTTTATTACCAGAGCGAGTGGATCTTGCAAAAATATTGCGTCATTTTATGCATATTGGTTATCCTGTGCAAGGGGCGTCTGACCATTCGGTAAGTGAAGCATTGTACCTTGCAGATCCAGATGGCAATGGTATCGAAATTTATGTTGACCGTAGTTCAGATGAATGGAATTGGTTAGGTGAAGAAGTGGAAATGACCTCACTTCCACTTGATGTAAATGCTTTAATGACTGAAGTAGCCGAAAATGGGTGGCGTGGGATGCCGAGCGAAACGATTATTGGACACATTCATTTACAGGTTTCAGACCTATCTGATGTCGAACGATTTTACACCAAGGGGTTTGGATTTAAAATCGTAAATTTGTATGGTCAACAAGCTATATTTATTTCCTCAGCAGGATACCATCACCATATTGGGTTGAATACATGGAATAGTACGGGAGGATCAGTACCGGCAGATGATGAATCTGGCTTAAAAAGCTACGTTATTTATGTCCCTCAACACGAACGGTTGGAAATTGTCAAACGGTTACAGGGGTTAGATATTCCGGTTAACTTAGATGGAGAACAATATTTGGTAGCAGACCCATCTGGGAACCGTATTTATTTTTAAGAAACCCTGGATAGTAGCCGGTGTGGAACACCCTACTATTCACCTGCCTATCTATTTGTACGCCGCTGAACAGTCGCCTGGACTTTTCTTGTCTAGCTCCGGCTCCTAGCGTCTAACAAATAGTTAGTCAGGATGAAGTAGGGAAAGAACAACCTACTATTCACCTGTCTATCTATTTGTACGCCGCTGAACAGTCGCCTGTGCTTTTCTTGTCTAGCTCCGGCTCCTAGCGTCTAACAAATAGTTAGTCAGGATGAAAGTAGGGAAAGAACACCCTACTATTCACCTGCCTATCTATTTGTACGCCGCTAAGCAGTCGCCTGCACTTTTCTTGTCTAGCTAACCTTTGCGGTTGGCTTTTTACATAGGCTTTTGATATAGTGCTTGCAGGATAGAAAATGGGAGAAGGATCTTTATGAATAACAATCATTCGATAGCAATATATTTCTGGATGCTCCTTGTTCCATTGTTCTGGGGTGGGGCTTTTGTGGCTGCTGAGCATGTTATAACAGAGGTTCCACCGGTTACTGCTGCTGCATTTCGATTTGGAACTGCCGGAATTTTACTGTTAGTGTATGTATTATGGAAGAAAAAAATAGATTTACAAGCCATTAAAAAGCAATGGAAACCCATTTTAGCAATGGCTATCACCGGTATATTTGGTTATAATATTTTCTTTTTCATTGCCCTTGATATTACCTCAGCAATAAATGGTTCATTGATTGTTGCTACAACACCTGTCCTTGTGACGTTAGGTGCAGTATTATTTTTAGGTGAAGTGTGGAATAAACAATTGGGATTTGGGCTAATCCTATCATTAATAGGGGTAGTTGTCGTTATTTCAAGAGGGTCTTTTTCCACGTTATTATCACTTGAATTCAATGCTGGGGACTTGTTGTTTATTGGTGGGTTGTTATGTTGGGTGGCACACGGGCTTCTAGGGAAGATTGCCATGCGTGAGGTTACGCCAGTTGTTACGACTACATTGACAACATTGATTGGATCTTTTTTTCTCGGGATTGTGTCCCTATTCGAAAACAGTTGGGATGACGTATTTCGTATGTCTCTCCAATCCTGGGGTGAAATGCTTTTCATGATTGTCTGTTCATCAGTGATTGGATTTTTGCTTTGGAACCATGGTATCAAGCAAATTGGAGCAAGCAAATCCAGTATATATATGAATCTAGTCCCAATAAATACAGCATGGTTGGCGGTAGCCTTATATAATTCTACCATTTCTTGGACACAGTTGGCTGGAATGTTAATGGTAATTATGGGTGTATATTTTGTAACGTTACATCCTTATTTAAAAAATAAGCGATTGGCTGCAACACGATAAATGGAGGGTGCATATTAATGGATTTAGGAATTAATAAGCGTAAGACGGAACATATTCGTTTGTGCTTGAATGATAATGTGGAAGGTGTCAATAAAACAACGGGACTTGAAGGAATTTCATTTATACATAACGCTTTACCCGAGATAAATTTTGACGACATTCAGTTAGACACCGTATTTTTGGACAAAAAATTGAAAGCTCCGTTTCTCGTTAGTTCAATGACTGGGGGATCGGAATTGGCTGAAGAAATTAATCATAATTTAGCTATTGCTGCAGAACAAAAAGGCTGGGCAATTGCGCTCGGGTCAACGCGCGCACTTCTTGAAAGTGATGCACATAAGGATTCATTTCTCATTCGTCAGCATGCACCAACTGCTCCACTAATTGCAAATATCGGTGCAGTCCAATTTAATTACGGATATGGCGCAGAAGAATGTCAAAAAATTGTTGACCTAACTGAAGCGGATTCCCTATACCTTCATCTAAATAGCTTGCAGGAAATAACACAGGATGAAGGGGATACAAACTTTCATCAATTGCTCCCGAAAATTGAAGAAGTTTGTAAGAAGCTTACTGTCCCAGTTGGTGTAAAAGAAGTAGGATTTGGAATAGATGGTAGTGTAGCTAAGAAACTTTATGAGGCAGGAGTGTCGTATATCGATGTTTCTGGAGCTGGTGGAACTTCGTGGAGTCAGGTCGAGAAATTGCGTTCGAAAGACCCACTCCGAAAAGCTTCAGCTGAAGCATTTAATAATTGGGGCATTCCAACTAAAGATTGCATTGTCTCTGTTCGAAGTGAATTAGGTTCAGCGGTTCCAGTTGTAGCGAGTGGCGGAATGAAAACAGGTGTCGATGCAGCCAAAGCATTAACAATTGGTGCAGATGTTATCGGATTCGCTAGACAACTACTACAGGCTGCAACGGAATCTGCAGATGCAGTAATGCAAACGATGACTCAAATAGAATTTGAATTGAAAATGACGATGTTTGGTATCGGTGTTCAATCAATTGAAGAACTAAAAAATACTAATCGCGTGTCCATTATGGGGCGGTCTTTACTAGAAGAAAAAAGCTAAACTCTTTGAGTTGGCTTTTTTTATTTCACGCAAAAACTACATGAAATGCATTCCTTCAACCAATACTAATAAAGTGAAACTCCATTAAGTGGTGGTTTTCGCTTTCACTCATTTAATGGTAGTTGAACCAATCGGGTTTTACGGTCGGTTTATATCCCACTTAAAATTCTTCGAGCTACCTAATTTTTTGAAATGGGGGTATTACTGCCCGTCAAACTGCGATAAAAGGAGGGATGCTATCATGACCGCATTTATTTTTTCACTTTTTTTATGGATGGTGCCAATAGAAAATTTGGAAAATCAGTTAATCATAACGGATGATGAAAAAACACTTGAAACGGTTAAACTCAATCAATACGAGATGTCGTATGTTGATGCTATTTTTGTTAATGACGGAAAATTAGACATGTTAATGAAACAATTAAACGAAAAAATATATAAAGAACCAGTGAATGCCACCTTAGATGAAAATGGAAAAATAGTTCAAGAAAAATCTGGTATCTTATTAGATCGATTAAAATTCAAACAGCAATTTTATGAGTCATTTTACTTAGGACAGCCCACTAAAATGGACATACCAAAACAAGCGGTTTTTCCTAAGGTCGACAGTGAATTAATTGCTGAGATAAAAGAGAATGAAATAGGTTATTATGTTACCCAATTTAAAGAAAGTAATAAAGAGCGCTCGCATAACATTAAACTTGCGGCCGATGCAATTAACAATCATGTAGTTTTTCCGGGAGAAACGTTTTCTTTTAATAAAGTTGTAGGGAAGCGAACAGAAAAGAAAGGTTATAAGCGAGCCCCAGTTATCGTGAAAGGGGAACTAGCAGAAGATATTGGTGGGGGAATTTGCCAAGTGTCCTCGACCCTTTTTAATGCTGTAAATTTAAAAGGAATTCAAATTGTGGAGCGTTATTCGCATAGTCGTAGTGTTCCATATGTTCCACCCGGGCGTGACGCCACGGTAAGTTGGTGGGGACCAGATTTTGTCTTTAAAAATACGTACAATCAACCAATTTTAATACGAGCAACATCTAAAAATGGAAACATGAAGATTGCTATCTATTCATCGAACAGCGTTGAACTACACAATAGAAATTAGTTTTTGGTTTATCATCAATTAGACTGGGTATTGTACATAAAAAGCTTAGAGGAGGAGTACAGATGCCTTGGACATTAAATGATTATCCATCTTCTTTTAAAAATTTGGACAAAGCAGTTCGGAAAAAAGCAATTGATATCGCCAACTCAATGGTGGACGAGGGATATAGCGAGGATCGTGCTATTCCGATTGCGACAAGTCAAGCGAAAGAATGGTATGACAACGCAAGTAAACAAGAAATTGATGAATATAAAAGTAGTGGAAAGCCCACAGAACGATCAGAGGAAGGGAAAAAGTATGAAAATAATCCTGAACGTCTTGAGGAGGGTGAACAGGTTGTAGCACATGACGATGGCTGGGCGGTTAAATCAAGTAATGCAAAACAGCCAAGTGATGTTTTTGAAAATAAAAATGATGCAGTAAAACGGGCACGTGAAATCGCTCAAAATAAAGGAACCAACTTGAAAATTTATAAACAGGATGGATCGTTACAGGAACAACAATCCTATTAAATGAAGTCTCTCGCGTTTGCGGGAGATTTTTAATTGTAACGGAAATACGATCCAGATTTGAAATTTATGATCCGAATCAGAAATTTACAATCCAGATTTCAAAGATACAGTCCAAATCTGAAATTTACGATCCAAATCTCTTCAAATACAATCCTATAAATGAACAGCCTCCACCGAAATTTTCCTATGATTAAATTACGGGTCACTACGAATACTAAGGAAAATTGGAGGGTGACATAATGGATAAACAACAAAATGAAAATAGCACAATGAATAGTCTGCTTCGCTTTATGCCGATGACTTCTATCACAAGTGGAATGGGGACACAGGTGCGTAATGATGTTTATTACTATACAGATCAAATTGTTAACATTGGTTTTATCGGGACCCCGGGTGTTGGTGAGTGGATTTTAGTTGACGCAGGTATGCCGAAAGCTGCACCTGAGATAAAGTCGGTTGCCGTGGATCGTTTTGGTCGTGATAGTAAACCTGCAGCAATAATCTTGACACATGGACATTTTGACCATGTAGGCGGATTAGAAGATTTGGTTGCGGAATGGGAAGTTCCGGTTTATGCCCATGAGCTTGAGATTCCTTTCCTAACTGGCCAAAAGTCTTATCCTGAGCCAGACCCAACAGTGGAAGGGGGACTTGTTGCTAAGGCTTCTAAACTCTTTCCAAATGAACCAATAGATCTTGGTGAATGGATACAGCCTTTACCTGCTGACGGAAGTGTTCCAGAATTAAAAGATTGGAAATGGGTTCACACTCCTGGTCATTCGCCTGGGCATGTATCTTTTTTTAGGGAAGAAGATCGTACTTTACTTTCTGGTGATGCATGTATAACCGTTAAACAAGATTCGTTTTACAATGTTCTGATGCAAAGTGCGGAATTAAATGGTCCACCACGTTATCTGACGACTGATTGGCAGGAAGCATGGAACTCGGTTAAAAAACTTGCTGTACTAAATCCAAGTCTTATTGTGACAGGTCACGGTCCATCGATGGAGAATGAAAAACTAGAAAAAGAATTAAAACAATTAGTGGAAAACTTCGGTGAAGTTGCAATTCCCGATTATGGTAAGTATACGGACAAAGACCTTCATTAAAAGCACAACGTTATTAAGAAACAGCGCAATGTGCTACAATAACTAACAGAAATGAGGTGTTAGTTATGAGAATTGACGTTTATTCAGATTTTGTATGTCCTTTCTGCTACATCGGTAAACGCAGATTGGAGTTAGCTTTAGAAAAATTTTCTAATAATGATCACGTGACAATCACATATAAAAGCTATGAATTAGATCAGAATGCAGAAAAAAATCCAGATAAAAACATTCATGAGCTACTAGCAGACAAGTATGGTATGAGTATTGAGAAGGCTAAACAATCCAATGAAAATTTAGCGGCCCAGGCGGCAGAATTGGGATTGACCTATCGATTTGACACAATGCAGCACACAAATACGTTTGACGCACATCGCTTAGCAAAATACGCTGAAAAACAAGGAAAAGGAAAAGAAATGACAGAGCGGTTACTACAAGCATACTTCACAGAATCCCTGCATATTGCAGATTTTGATACACTAAGTAAACTTGCTGATGAGGTTGGACTTGAAAAAAGTGCAGTAATGAATGCGCTCGATTCAAATCAGTTTGCAAATGCGGTTAGAGGCGATGAACAAGAAGCACAACAAATTGGTGTTCAAGGTGTTCCTTTTTTCGTATTCAATGAAAAATATGCTGTTTCTGGTGCCCAGCCACCTGAAGTTTTTTTAGAAGTACTAGATAAGGTTTGGGAAGAAGAAAGTGCTAAACCATCATTGCAGTCATTAAATCCAAAGAAATCTAAAACCACCTATTGTACAGGTGACGGGTGTGACATAGAAGAAAGCTAACAGAAACTTGTTAGCTTTTTTTAAGAGCAAAGAAAGTATAAACGAAAAGTTGTCTAGCTCCATCGCCCAGAAACTGCCGTCATAAGCAATGGACACTTCGAACGCTAAACCCATGCGTTCTACGGTCCCTTGCTTATGCGTCCGCTTCTATACGGGCGCTTGCGCTTTTCTTACTACTGATAGTAAGGATGTCAGTATAAGTGCCAGCTAAAGCTTGGCGGTTAGCCAATTTTTCTACTGTGTAAAAAATTAGTAATTCATTTCATGAAATTGTCTTTAAAGTGTAAAAGTCTTCATAAATCCTGCTATAATAAGGATTGATGGTTATTTACGCAAAGCTTGTACTTGCAAACAGTATTAGTAATGTGTTTGAATGTAAGGACAAAATAAGAAATGAGGGAATGCATCATGAAAAAGATTCTCATGTTAGTTTTCGCATTAGGGTTAGCAACCATATTGGCAGCATGTGGTGATGACACTGCCAGTGATGAAAATAAAGATAAGAAAAGCGAACAATCAGCACAACCCAAAATGGAAGATGTTAAAATTACCGATAAAGAAAAGGTAGAGAAAGATAAAATTGTTTCCAAAATAAATGGTGAAGAAATTACAGGCGCAGAATATAATGCCTCGTATAGCCAAACCAAAGCATTAATGAGTCAATATGGACAAGATATTAGTGACCTTGAGAACGTTAAAAAGCAAACGTTGAACGTGATTGTTCAGCAAACATTAATTAAACAGGCAGCTGCAGAACAGGGGATTAAAATTCCAGATGAAGAAGTACAAAAGCAACTGGAAACAGTGAAATCTGGAAATGCTGAACAATATGCAAGTACATTAGAACAATTAAATTTAACAGAGCAGTCTTTTAAAGAGCAGTTAAAATTTGAATTAACGCTTGAAAAGTATATGGAAAAAGAAGTTAAGGTTGAAAAAGTTACGGATAAAGAAGTCCAAGCATACTATGATAAATTAAAAGAACAGAGTAAAGAGATTCCTAAGCTAGAGGAAGTAAAAGAACAAATTAAAGCTCAATTAAAGCAACAAAAGCAGCAAAAGCAGTTGCAAGAAAAAATTCAAACCCTACAAGAAAATGCAGAAATTAAGCACATGATCTAATGTTAGAAGAAATTCGGGTATTCGCCTCGTCCTAAATAGCGAATACCAAAGTTCTTCTTATAAGGTCTACTTTCTAACGATATAAATAAGACTCCCGTCATCTTAGTTGACGGGAGTCTTTGTGTTTGTAATTAAATTTAGTTTGTTAATCAACAATGTCATATCTTCGTCTGTACCAATCGTAATCCGTAAATAATTATCAATGGGAGGTTTGTTAAAATAACGAACCAGCACATCCTGCTTTTTTAGCTCTTTATATAGTGTTAATGCATTGATTTTATAATGTTGTACAAGAAGAAAGTTTGCTGCAGAGGGTAATGATGAGAATCCAATTTTTTTGAGTGCTTCGTCAACCCATTTTCGTGTGTTTTTTATTTTCTCGATTGTTTCATTAAAATATTCAACATCTATCATGGCGGCTTCCGCACCAGCTATGGCCAAACGATCGAGTGTATAGGAATTAAAGGAATTTTTGATTCGATTGAGTGCTTCGATTAATTTTGGGTTTCCAATAGCAAATCCCACACGCAGACCTGCTAAGGAACGAGATTTTGACATCGTTTGTACTACTAGTAAATTTTCGTACTTGTTTACCAGGCTAACTGCAGATTCTTTTGCAAAATCGATGTATGCCTCATCGATAATTACTACACAGTTTTGGTTATTCTCCACAATATCGATAATGTCTGTTAAGGTGAGATAAATTCCTGTTGGAGCGTTCGGGTTTGGAAAAATCACACCACCATCTGATTCGAAAAACTTATCCACAGCTATAGTGAAATCCCGATTCAACGAAACTTCCTCGTAAGGAATATCAAAAAGTTTTGCATAAACAGGATAGAAGCTATATGTGATCGATGGAAAACGAATTGTTTTCCCTGGTTCAAAAAAAGCCATAAAGCTAAATCCGAGAACCTCGTCTGAACCATTTCCTACAAAAATTTGATTGGACTCTAGTTGATAATAATCAGCTATTTTATTCCGCAATAAATCAATACTAGGCGATGGGTAACGGTGTAATTTTCGGTTAAGCTCATTTTGGATTGCTTCCATCACTAGTGGGGACGGTGGATATGGATTTTCGTTTGTATTTAACTTAATTAGTTCATCAGAATCGATCTGTTCACCCGGAGTATATGGTTCAGTACGTAAGACAGCATTACTCCAAAATTTATTCACTTTTTATTACCTTCTTTTTTTATGTGACGTTTAGATAATTCCTGTTTGATATCGTTAACCGATACCCCAAGTATCTCCATTAGCACAAGTGAGTGATAAGTGAGATCAGCAATTTCCCAAATAACTTCTTGCTTATCATTATTCTTAGCTCCGATAATTACTTCACTAGCCTCTTCACCAACTTTTTTAAGTACTTTATCAATGCCTTCATTAAACAAGTAAGTAGTATAGGAACCATCCACTGGATTTTCGTTTCTTTCACTAATTAGTTTGGTTAGATTGTGTACGACATTTCGCGTATTCGGCTCATTTTCATAAAGATTACGATAAAAGCATGATGCTTTTCCGGTATGACAAGCTGGGCCTTGTGGCTCAACTTGGATTAACAGTGAGTCAGCATCGCAATCAAATGAAATTTTTTTAACGATCTGTTTGTTGCCTGATGTAGCTCCTTTATTCCACAATGTTTGTCTTGAACGACTAAAAAACCATGTTTCATTCGTATCTAGCGTTTTGGCTAACGATTCCTGGTTCATATAGCCAAGCATCAAAACATCGCCGGTAGTTACATCCTGTATAACCGATGGGATAAGGCCGTTTTCGTCAAAAGAAAGTTGACCAATTTCTACTTGCATGATTCCACACTCCTTATTTGAATATCGTTGTACATCAAGTATTTTTTCAATTTCGGGATTTGAATTTCGTTGTAATGGAATACGGAAGCAGCAAGTGCAGCGTCGGCTATCCCTTTCTGTAAAACGCTAGCAAAGTGTTCCATTGTTCCAGCACCACCACTAGCAACGACTGGTATGTTCACACTTTCTGCAAAACGTTTCATGAGCTGTACATTGTAGCCTTCTTTTACACCGTCAGCATCCATTGCATTCACAACTAATTCACCCGCACCAAGCTTCTCGCCATGAATTGCCCATTCGATTGCATCCAACTGTGTTTGCACACGACCACCATTCAGAAAAACGGATATTTCGTTTTCAGATGTTGTTTTGGCATCAATGGAAAGAACGATACATTGACTTCCAAATTTCAATGCTGCCTCGGTTAATAAAGTGGGATTTTTAACGGCTGCACTGTTAATCGAAACTTTATCCGCACCAGCGCGCAGCACACGATGAACATCGTCAACAGTACGTATTCCGCCACCAACTGTAAATGGGATTGTGATTTCAGCAGCCACCTTTTCGACAATGTCTAGAAAAATGTTTCGATTGTCACTTGAGGCAGTAATGTCGTAAAAGACTAGTTCGTCGGCACCTTGTTCACTGTATCGTCTTGCCATTTCTACTGGATCAGCTACGTCTTGTATGTCTTTAAATTTTTTCCCTTTTACGACTCGACCATGATTTACGTCTAAGCATGGAATGATTCGTTTAGCGAGCATAATTATCACCTTTTACCAAGTCAATTAATGATAGGGAACCATTGTATAAAGCTTTTCCTAGTATGGCACCGTAAAGGTTCATTTCTTCTAATTGTTTAATGTCTTTTAAACTTGAAATCCCTCCAGAGGCAATAATGTTTTGCTTCGTCATACTGTTTACCTCTGCGAGTTCGTCAACGTTCGGACCTGCAAGCATGCCGTCTTTTAAAATATCTGTATAGATGATGGTCTGTACTCCATGAGTGTCTAGTTCTCTTACCAGATCAACTGCTTTAATGTCACTTGTATGAAGCCAACCATTTGTCGCAACTTTACCATTGCGTGCATCTATCGATACAGCGATCTTTTCCCCGTAAATGGAAGCTGCTTCACGAAGAAACGTTTTATCTTTGATAGCCGCTGTACCAATAATCATTCTAGAAACACCAATTGAGTGGTAATTTTCTAGGCTTTGTATCGAGCGAATCCCACCACCCACTTGAACAGGAATCCCTACAGAGTCAACGATTTTCTTAATCGTGTCTAAGTTGGTCATTTCACCGGTTTTTGCACCGTCTAGATCAACAACATGGATATATGACGCCCCTTGACTTTCCCATTGTTTGGCTATCTTAGCTGGTGAATCGCTATAAATTTGTTCCCGATCATAATCTCCTTGTGTAAGACGGACACATTTGCCGTTCCGAATATCTATTGCTGGAAAAAGAATCATAGTATCATCTCCCCGAAATTCTTTAAAAGCTGTAATCCAGTTTCGCCACTTTTCTCTGGATGAAACTGCATCCCTATAACGTTGGCTTGTTGAACGATTGCCGGTATTTGGTTCTCATAGTCACAACTACTAATAAGTGTTTCGTTTTTAAGTTTAGTGACATAGTAAGAATGAACAAAATACACATATGAATCACTCTTAACATCTTGGATAATAGGGCTTTTTTGATGATGTAACAAGCTGTTCCAGCCCATATGTGGTACTTTAACGTAGGGAGGGATTTTTTCAACCTGACCTTCAAATAGCCCAAGTCCATCCCAAGAACCATCTTCAAAGCTGCGATCGTACAACAATTGCATGCCTAAACATATTCCTAAAAAGGGCTTTCTTGATAATGCTTCTTGTTTGAGGAACTCAGTTAAATCGTAATGGTCTAAAGCTTTCATTGCATCGTTAAACGCCCCCACTCCTGGTAAAACAATCGCTTTACTCTTTCTAATGATTTCTTTTTCAGAAGTAACGCACGTTTCCATGCCGATTTTTTCAAAGGCAAACTGAAGACTTTTTATGTTTCCTGCACCATAATCTATTATTGCGATCATTAGTATTCCTCCTACAGTGATCCTTTGGTGGAAGGGATGCCTGTGATTCTAGAATTCTCGCGGGTTGCTTCGTCTAAGGCTCGCCCAAATCCTTTAAAAATAGCCTCGATGATATGGTGGCTGTTTTTACCGTAATCGAGCTCGATATGAAGGGTCAGGTTAGCGTGGCGAACGAATGCTAGGAAAAATTCCTCTACTAACTCTGTATCAAAATTACCAACTTTGTCTTTTAACCCATCAACACGGAAAACGAGAAAAGATCGACCACTGATATCAATCGATACAGTTGACCGCGCTTCATCCATCGGTGTGGTAATCGTTGCGTAGCGAGTAATTCCTTCTTTTAAACCTAATGCTTGATTAACTGCTTGACCTAGCACAATTCCAATATCTTCGACTGAATGGTGTTGGTCAATTTCTAAATCGCCTGTACAAGTAAGGTTCAGGTTGAATAACCCATGCCGTGTCATTAGTGTTAGCATGTGATCTAAAAAGCCAATACCAGTTTGAATTGAGGAGCTGCCATCTCCATCAATTACATACTCAGCTTTTATCGATGTTTCGTTAGTTTTTCGTTCAATTGTAGTTGATCGCATTTGGTTCATCCTTTCGTATTTCGTAAATTCGTGCAGTAATTACCTGTTATCGGGCAACAAAAACTGTAGAGCGCGCGACATGGCATCATAATCGTGCGAAAATAGGGTGGTTGCGCGATTATGATGCTATGTCGCACAACTTTTAACATCTTTTGCTCGTTTTTTTTCGAACCATTCCTCAAAATTATCTATTTCTAACTCGAATAGCATTCGCATGTGCAGTTAGTCCTTCAGCTTCGGCTAACGTAACGATGGAATTCGCTGCTTGTGAAAGTGCGCTCCGTGTATACTGAATGACACTAGATTTTTTCACAAAATCATAGACTCCGAGGGATGAGGCGAATGCAGCCGTTCCATTCGTTGGTAGCGTGTGGTTTGGGCCGGCAAAATAATCACCTAATGCTTCTGGAGAGTAGTTTCCGAGAAAAATAGCACCGGCATTTCGAATGGCAGGTAGTGCTTTCCGAGGTTCCTGAACCATTAACTGTAAATGCTCAGGTGCAATAACATTTACAAGCTCGTAAGCTTCCTCCAGCGAATCACAAATAACGATGCGTCCTTTTCGTTCAATTGACGCTTGAATGATGTCTTTACGCAGTAAAGTATTAGCTTGTGCCATTACTTCATTCGAGATTGCTTTTGCCAATTTTTCTGACGTAGTAATACAAATAGCACTAGCTTCTTCGTCATGCTCTGCCTGGGAAAGCAAGTCAGCTGCAACAAACGTAGGTTCTGCACTTTCGTCAACTACAACACAGATTTCACTTGGACCTGCAATCATATCAATTGATACATCCCCAAAAACCATTTTCTTTGCTTGCGCTACATAGGTATTACCTGGTCCAACAATTTTGTTTACATTTTCGATTGTTTCCGATCCATATGCGAGAGCGGCAATTGCCTGTGCACCACCAATCTTATATATCCTATCGACTCCGGTTTCCTGCGCAGCTACAAGCACGTACGGATTTATTTTTCCATTGGGTTGAGGAGGCGTTACGATAGTAATGGACGGAACGCCAGCTAATTTAGCTGGAATGACGTTCATTAAAACGGTAGATGGGTATGTAGCTTTTCCACCAGGAACGTATACGCCAACACGATCGATTGGGGTAACCTTCTGTCCTAAATAGACGCCATCCTGTTCTTCGGTATACCAGGAATCTTGTTTCTGCTTTTCGTGAAACACAGTGATATTGCGTTTCGCTGCTTTTAACGCTTGAATGAATGATTCTCCAACAGCTTCTCGAGCCTCAGCGATTTCTTCTTTGCTGACTAGTAACGAATCAAGTTTGACGCCATCAAATTGCTCCGTGTATTGGAATAACGCCTCATCACCTTGCTCCTGTACAATAGAGATTATTTGTTCAACCTGTGTACGCACTGTTTGATTTCGCTTCATACTAGTAGGGGTGCTTTTTTCTGCCAAAAACTCTGATTTCGTTATGGTTTTCAATTAACATCACTCCAATACTGTTTGCAATCGATTTAATACTTCATGAATCCGAGTAGATTTGGTTGCTAAGCTGGCTTTATTAACGATTAATCTTGTACTGATTTGATCGATCGTTTCAAATACATGTAATCCGTTTTCTTTGAGTGTGGTTCCAGTCTCCATAATGTCTACAATTACATCTGCCATCCCAATTAAGGGAGCTAATTCAACTGATCCGTTTAATTTAATTGTTTGAGCTATTTTGCCTTTCTTTTTGAAAAATGTAGCCGCTACTTGAGGGTACTTGGATGCGACAGTTATTTTTTGTTTTACGTCATACGAATCTTTATCAACCCCTGCAACAACAAATTTACATGCGCCAAGTTTTAAATCCATCATGTCATAAACGTTGGAGTCTGACTCTTGGATATTGTCTTTACCGGTAATCCCAATATCAGCAGCACCTGTGTCTACGTATGTTGGTACGTCTATCGCCTTCACGTAGACCATTTTTATTTTCTGGGCTTGATCATAGAATTGTAGTTTTCGAGATTTTGGGTGGAAATCTTCAAAGTTTATTCCTGCTTGTTGTAATAAGTCAATAGCTTGCAACGCTGTCCTACCCTTTCCAAGGGCTAGCGTTAAATAATCCAATTACGTTCCCTCCCTTATAAGCATTTCTAGTAGTGCGCCAGTGGTAGAGAATGACCACGATTTACCATCCTTTTCAACGACTTGGTCAAATTGTTTATACCGGATGAAGGTAGTACCTTTCGTAAATGGTGTTTTCTCCGACGGGGCTAACAAGGTAACTTTTTTGCCTTTATTTCTTAAAGTTTCAACAGTTTGAATAGCCTCTTTTTGTCGTTCTGAATCATACGTAACAAACGCATCTGGAAAATCCTTCGTTCTGTAGGACCTCTTTTGATCAAGCGCTTCAAGTAGTAAATCGCCTTCACACGCAAATCCAATCGCAGGGAGAGAACGGCCCATTTGTGATGCGAGTTCATCATATCTGCCTCCCATTAAAACTGGTTTACCAACGTTTTCAACATATCCTTGAAACGTAATACCCGAGTAATAATTCATGTGATTGATTAATCCTAAATCGAGTGATACAAATTGATCGACGTTATAAAGTATTAAAATTTGATGTAACGCCTCCAGCTTTTCTAACTCTTTTCGCATGGAGTCATTTAATGTTAGTTCTTTAGCATGTTCAATTACTACATCAAATGCTCCATATAAATAAGGGATTTGTAAAAGTAGCTGGTGTAGGGTCTCTGGAATCTTCCTTTGTGTTAAAAAAAGCTCCAATTCTGATATATTTTTTGCTTGAATAAGTGATTGAATTTCCTTTGTTTCTTGTTTCGAAAGAGAGAGTTGTGTCAGCAATGGGCGAATAAAACTAGCCAATCCAATTTGTACTTGTATGGAATCGAATTCAAGGCTATGTAGAACTTTTACCGCTAAGGCAATAACTTCAGCATCTGTTTCAATTGAACAGGGTGCAAAGTTTTCTATGCCAGCTTGTGTCCATTCCTTTTTCTGTTGGTGCCCATCAGCAAAACGAAAAACATTTTCCATATAGAAAAGTCGATTGTTAGATGGTCGATTGGCAGAAGTTGAAACTTGCATCTTGGTAATTGGTATGGTGACATCTGGACGCATGACGAGTATTTTACCAGAGGGATCAATGATCTTGACCATATTGTCATAATCAACCGTTCCATTAATTTTTTGATAGAAATCATATGATTCGAATGTAGGTGTTTCAATTTCCTGGTAGCCGAAAGTTAAAAAATTATTTCTTATACTCCGTAATAAATCTGCTTTTTTTGCAAACTCATTTATACCTAAACCACCTAGTTGATCAAAATTAACCGAATTCATGTTATCAACCCTTCAACTTTATCGCTTTATCACTTTATCTAATTAAAGTTATTTGATAGTATAGTAGGTAACGAGGAGAAAGTCAACACGAAGGAGTGCTTTTTATGTTTGATTATCATGTTCACAGTGATTTTTCAGCCGATTGTAACACACCTATGGAAAAGAGTATTGATCGTGCGATTGAATTAGGTCTAAAGGAAATTTGTTTCACCGAACACATTGACTATGAATATCCAGATCCATCGATTGATTTTGACCTAGATCTTATCAATTATGCTGCAAAAATAAAGCATCTACAAAACAAGTATCAAGATAGGATTCGAATAAAAAAAGGAGTAGAAATCGGGGTTCAACCCTATTTGCTTAATCGATATAAAGCACTAATTGAGAAGGAAAAATTTGATTTCATCATCTGTTCCATGCATACAACAAATAAAAAAGATTTGCATTCAGGTAATTTTTTCGAAGGAATTACAGCTTCAGAGGCATATGAAATGTATTATAAAGAACTACTATATTGTGTTAAAAATTATCGTGATTATTCTATATTAGGACACATTGATTTAGTTAAACGATACAAAGCAGAACCAACAAACAATGATTTTAAAGTCATAATGGAAGAGATTTTTAAAGAAATTATTACTGCCGGGAAGGGAATCGAGTTAAATACATCTGGAATGAGGTATGGTCTAAAAAATGGAATGCCGAGTACAGATATTTTACAATTGTATTTTGACATGGGTGGAGAAATACTAACGATTGGATCTGATTCACATTCTGAGCAAACGATTTCGTATCAATTCAAGGAATCACTTCAGCTATTAGAACGTATAGGATTTCGGTATGTTACAACATTTGAAAATCAAAAACCTACGTTTCATGCTATTGACTATGGCCGTTACTAAAGTTTGTTGTTATGACACAATATCTGTAGATTGCGTACTAATTGCCATGTTTAGCGCTTATCAATCGTTGCTGAATTACGCTAGGTAATATAATGCTGTGAACGCTCCGTACCGGACAGAGGGTACCTTATTCACTTTTTTTGGCGTGATTTTGTGGATTTACGGACACAGGATGTCTTATTCAGTGAAAAAAGCATAATTTGCATCTGTTTTAACCTAAATAAGGTATCCTCAGTCCGTAAATTGCAGCAATTGCTATTATTTTCACAAATAAGGAATCGTGTGTCCGCTAGCTTGCACACCCGTGCAAATGCTCCCTCACACTGGACTTCCGTAGCGGAAATCAGCGTTGCTGTAGCCAAAACATGAAGTTTCACTAGTTCGTAATATAAAAGAAGTCTTAACAAATTAAATGCCTCAATTAAGTTCCCATTTCAGTAAGCATGAATCCTAATAAAATGCTATAATAGAGGACAAATGATAATAGCTGGTGTAAGAATGAAAAAAGGATTTTTAACAATTATAGGATTCATATCATTAGGATTCGGGATACTTGGCATCGTCTTACCACTTTTACCAACTACCCCATTACTGTTACTTGCAGCTGCGTGTTTTGTCCGAAGCTCAGAAAAGCTATACCGATGGTTGATTAACAATAAATGGTTTGGACCTTATATTGAAAATTACCGTGCAGGTAAAGGGATACCTATGCGTGCGAAAGTAGTTGGCGTTATCTTGTTATGGGCATCCATGGGGTATACCATCTTCTATGTGATTCCGCTATTTATAATTAAATTGCTTCTTTTTGTTATTGCTTGTATTTTTACCATCGTTATTCTAAAACAAAAAACTTTACATAGACATAGTAGGTAGGGGAAATTGATTGTTTACTAAGAAGTACATCATTCGAATATCATCCATTTTAATAATCATTGTTTGCTTGGGGGCTTATATGTTTATACCTGAAAAAGCTAAGTCTCAAGTATTCGATACCCCTCCGACTGTTTTTGTCCATGGATATAAGGGCACGTTTAATTCATTTGGAAACATGTTGGATAGGTTTGAACATCAATATAACTGGGGAAATAAAGCTCTGGTATATCGTGTATCCAAACAAGGGCAATTACGTGTTTATAACTTAAACAAAGGAAGACAAGAACCGGTTTTGATCCAAGTTATTTTTGAAAAAAACCGTGCAAGTTTTCGGGATACGGCAAAATGGTTAGCAAATGTCCTTGCTCATATGAGGGAGAATTATCAAATTGACCAAGTTAATTTAGTGGGCCATTCTATGGGTGGATTGGTTTCTGTAAAGTATATGGAAGAGTTTCACAGGGACGGTACGCATCCTACTACAAACAAGTTAATTACAATTGGAAGTCCATTCGATGGCATTTATAACGATTTATATTTTCAATTAAATCAAGATCCGGCAGCAACTGATTTGAAGCCAAACTCTGCTGCGTTGAAATTGCTTCGTTCAACGAAAGACGCTATTCCAAAAGAGTTACAAGTACTAAGTATTGGTAGCACTGGTGACGTAATTGCGGTCCCAGAAAGCGTGAAGTCATTACGAATGATTATACCGAACGATCAATTAAAAACGGTAATGATAGAAAACAGTGAGTTAGGGCATAGTGATTTGCATGAAAGCGAAAAAGTCGATCGCTTGATTCATTCCTTCTTATGGAACGATCAAGAATTAGACGAATAAGATAATTACGCAAAAAAAATTAAAGGAATGATCTAAGTGGAAAATTATCATCATACGTATGAAGAACTAATAAAAATTACAGCCAAGAATAATGTGATGGTGAATGAACACTTAAACAAACATACATATACTCGCTTAGGTGGGGAAGCTGATCTCTTTGTGACCCCAGAAACGTACGAAGAAGTACAGGACATCGTTAAATTAGCGAACAAAAGAAGTGTTCCATTTACATTGCTTGGTAACGGTTCTAACCTCATCGTAAAAGACGGGGGAATTCGGGGGATTGTATTAAATTTGGGTCAGTTAACCTCAATACGAACGGAAGGTACAACAATCGTAGCTCAAAGTGGTGCGCGAATTATTGATACATCGCGTGAAGCATTGGCAAAAAGCTTAACTGGGCTTGAATTTGCATGCGGTATTCCAGGTTCTGTTGGTGGGGCATTATTCATGAATGCCGGAGCGTATGGCGGTGAAATTAAAGATGTATTAGAAAGTACGATCGTCGTCGATCGGGAAGGCAATCTGTTGAATCTTTCAGCGGATGAGCTTGACTTAGACTACCGCACAAGCAATATCCCGGATAATGGATATATTGTACTTGAGGCTACATTTTCCATGAAAAATGGAAATTATGATGAAATAAAGGCTGTTATGGATGATTTAACATATAAGCGAGAATCTAAACAACCGTTAGAATACCCTTCATGTGGAAGTGTATTTAAACGACCGCCAGGATATTTTGCAGGAAAATTGATTCAAGATAGCGGATTACAAGGTAAACAAATCGGCGGTGCGCAAGTCTCGATGAAGCATGCTGGATTCATTGTAAATGTCGATAAATCTACAGCCGAAGAATATATTGATCTTATCCATTTTGTGCAGGAAACAGTAAAAGATAAGTTTGGCGTAAGTTTAGAGCGTGAGGTTAAGATAATTGGGGAAGATTTGGGGTAAATAGAGTATTAGTCGTGAACGGTTTATGTTCACGGCTTTTTATATGCAGTTAGTTAAATGGTGAAACAGGATACTCACTAAATAAGTAAAAAACTGACTCCAAAATATTTATCTTGGAGTCAGTTTTCATGCATTATGTCCTAAATCGATGTAAAAAGCTCTGCAATCGTTCGTTCTCGGAATTTTCAAGAACTTCCATCGGTGGCCCTTGTTCTGCGATAACACCATCATCCAAAAAGACTATCCGATCTGCGATATCACGTGCAAATTCCATTTCATGTGTGACAAGGACCATCGCCATTTCGCCTTCTTTGGCAATGTCACGAATAACTTCAAGTACTTCGCCAACAAGCTCCGGATCAAGTGCTGAGGTTACTTCGTCAAATAGCATAACTTTTGGTTTCATAACTAACGCGCGAGCCATTGCCACCCGTTGTTTTTGTCCACCTGACAACTGGCTTGGATAATTGTCCAATTTATCACCAAGCCCCACTTTTTCTAACATTTCTATGGAATGTTTTTTGGCAGATTGTTTATTTTCTTTTTGTACATGAATTGGCGCAGTCATGCAATTTTCTAAAATGGTCATGTGTGGGAAAAGATTGAAATGTTGAAACACCATTCCAATATCACCGCGTACTTGACGGAGGTGTTTTTCATTTGCTGGTACAAGCTGCCCACCTTTTTCCATGTGCCATAAATTTTTTCCGTCCACAATAATACTGCCTGATGTGGGTTGCTCTAACGTCATTAGCATACGAATAATGGTTGTTTTACCAGATCCACTTGGGCCAATGACAGCAACCTTTTCGGCTGGTTTTATATCTAGATTTATCCCCTTCAATACCTCCACATCTCCAAAAGATTTATGGACGTCCTGATATTTAACGATTGGTTCAGTCATTTAGTAACACTCCTTTATATCATTCTATTTAGCTCCGGTTGGTGCCTTCTTGTCAAAGCGTCGGTTAAATTTACGTTCTAATTTATTTACTAGTAATGCGGAAGGATAGCTTAATACTAAGAAAAGAATTGCTACAATGGTAAGTGGTTCTAAATACTTCCAGTGATCCGCACCGTAGTTATTCGCCATCGCTAGTATACCTACAACCCCAATGGTTGATGCTAATGGAACTTCTTTAAACATAATAATTAAATAGTTTCCTAGCATCGGGATGGTAGGGGGAATAGCTTGTGGCAATATTATTTTCGTCCATTTTCTTCGTGTTGAAAAGTTTAATGCTTTGGATGCTTCCCATTGTCCTTTGTCTACACTATCAATGCCTGATCGATACACCTCACCAATGTAGGTGCTGTAATGGATGCCTAGTCCAAGCACTGCGCTTGTGAATGGATCAAGTGTTACACCGACAACAGGAACCATCGGCCATGCATAGTAGATGAAAAACAATTGAACAAGTGGTGGTGTAGAACGAATAAATTCCATAATCCAGGATAAAATCCACCTAATTGGTTTAATAGGGATTTGTTTTACTAATGTCCAGACAAACCCAAAAATTAATGCAAATAAATAACATGCAATTGTTAAACCAATTGTGATTCCTAGACCTTGTAAAATGATCGGGAAGGCTTCAAAGAATATATCCCAACTCCAGTTACTCATTAATTTGCCACCCCTTTCTTAGATGCTTTCTCCATTTTCTTCGTCAATCCGATTAATGGAAGCGCAAGAATGAAATAGAATACGAGTACTAATAAGTAGACGGTTGGTGCTTGAGATAGATTCGAGCTTCGTAAAATATCCCCGTAATATAAAATGTCTGTTAAGCCGATTAACGATACTAATGAAGTAGATTTTAACATTAAAATGAGATAGTTACCGAATTCGGGTAGCATCATACGTACTGCTTGAGGAAAAATAACGAGTCTCATGCGTTGGAATCGTGACATATTTAACGCTGTGGATGCTTCTGTCTGTCCTTTTGCTACGGAAAGAATGGAGGTACGAACGATTTCAGACATATAAGCACCATAGTTTAACGAGATTGCTAGTACACCAGCCCAAAAGTCACTACCAATTTCGATTCCAAATAAAATTGGTAAAGCATAATAAAGCCAGAATAGCTGTACGATTAGTGAAGTCCCGCGAAACACCTCTACATAAAATGCCGTGAATTTACGAAGGATCACGTTATTAGAAAGTCGGCAGAATCCCGCAATAAACGCGAATAAATATCCCAAAACAATCGAAGCAAGAAGAACCTTAATGGTTATTTCTACACCCTTCATTAAAACGGGAAAAATTTCAATTATAGCATCGATGGTAATCACTCCTTCATGATTGATTTGTCTAGCTTATTCAAATCATAGTATTAAAAATATCGCGCAATACATGTAGCTAATCGCACGACTCATTACTTAATCGCGCGACCTTTAAGTAATTTCGCGCAACAAATGGCATGGCGTGCGATTTAGAGAAATTGTCGCACAAAAATGAGTTATGATCGCGCGACTTTTTGTTTAGCGAGCCAAGCAACTCATCGATTCGTCCGCCCCTCGCTGTTGAACAGTCGCCTTCGCTTTTCTTGTCTAGCTCCGGCTCCTAACGGCTATCAAATAGTTAGTCAGGATGAAGTAGGGAAAGAACACCCTACGTTCACCTGCCTATCTATTTGTACGCCGTTGAACAGTCTCCTTCGCTTTTCTTGTCTAGCTCCGGCTCCTAACGGCTATCAAATAGTTAGTCAG
>NZ_JBUZWC010000011.1:0-112361 GCF_055329585.1 Virgibacillus sp. GM2-2
AGCTATCGGCTGTTAACCGATCGGTCGTAGGTTCGAATCCTACCTGTGGAGCCATACATACGCTTCCATAGCTCAGCTGGTAGAGCACCACCATGGTAAGGTGGGGGTCAGCGGTTCAAGTCCGCTTGGAAGCTCTTTATTAAACATCTAACACTTTTTAAGTGCTAGGTGTTTTTTTTTATTGCTTTTTTAATTATGTTTTTTTTAATCTGGAGTGACTGCAACAAGTTGATTTTCACGGTGGACAGTCGCTTTCGCTATTCAAGGCACAAGTGCTTTATCTACTAAAATTCACGTTTTTGTAGAGTGTTCTATGCAATGTTCAGGATTCCAGAGGTGCGTAATATAAGCAAATTTGGGATAAGCGGACACCAGATCCCTTATTCGTGCAAAATTGGGGCAAATGCATCTGTTCGCGGACTCAGGATCCGTTATGCAGCAAAAAGAAGTGATTTCATCGCCATTTTACTTAAATAAGGTATCCTGTGTCCTATTAACCCATAAAACATGTGCGGAAAGTATAAATAGCGCCCTCTGTGTCCGCTACTGAGCAGTCTCCAGTTCGCCTTTTTGGTTACAAGTGTATACATTTTTGTGCGAATCAAAATTTTTTAAAAAACACGCTTTAAATTCTCGTGAGAATTTTTTCCAATCTTTGTTATAATTGAGAAGGAATATGAAAAATAGAGGGGGATATGAAGATGACAAGTGAAATACCGATGTTAGTAATTGTTGCAATTGTAGTTACTATTTTTGAGATATTATTAACTATCTTTCTTATTAAGAAAAAGGTTTTTAAACCATCTATTGCACTCTATACATCAGTACCTGCAGTTGTAATAATATGGTTTGTAGCGTTAACGAATACATAGAAAAAAGCAATTCATTGGCATAGAACAATGAATTGCTTTTTTATTAATGATCGAATAAATTCATGCTAAGGTATCGTTCTCCAGTATCTGGTGCTACACAAAGAACTTTTTTTTCTTTACCAAGTTTCTGGGCGATGTCTAAGGCGGTGAAAATCGCTGCTGCACCGGATAGTCCTACGAATAGACCTTCTTCCCTAGGTATGCGTTTAAACATCTCAATTGCGTCTTCGTCTGCAATTTGTTGTATTTCATCAAAGATATCGGTATTAAGTATTTCTGGAATAAAACCAGGACTAGTACCAACTAATTTGTGTTTCCCAGGTTTGCCCCCGGACAGGACAGGAGATCCTTTTGGTTCAGCAACTGCAATATAAAGATTTGGGATTTTTTCCTTTAATGTTTCACCAACTCCAGTAATTGTGCCGCCAGTGCCGGCGGTTGCAATAAATGCATCCAGTTTGCCTTCCATTTGTTCATAAATTTCTAACGCGGTTGTTGTTCTGTGAATATCGGGATTTGCTGGATTCTCAAACTGCTGAGGAATGAAGCTCCCTGGTATCTTTTGTTTTAATTCTTTTGCTTTTTTAATTGCTCCAGGCATTTTTTCTTCGCTTGGAGTAAGAACAATTTCTGCACCGTAGGCTTTCAATAAAGAAATGCGCTCTTTGGTACTTGTATCTGGCATTACTAGTATTGCTCGGTAGCCCTTTGCAGCTGCATTCATAGCAAGACCGATACCGGTATTCCCGCTTGTTGGTTCAATGATCGTATCTCCAGGTTTGATAATCCCTTGTTCTTCAGCCTTCTTTATCATATTAAAAGCAGCACGATCTTTTACACTTCTAGTAGGATTTTGCAACTCTAATTTAACGTAGACATCTGCAGATTCAGTGGGTACAAGTTTATTTAGCTTTACAATGGGTGTTTCACCGATTAACTCTGTTATATTATTAACAACTTTCATAAGAACCACCTTCGTAAAAAGTACTTTTTTCTTTCATTAATAGTATCAATCTGTATATAATAAATTCAATTGTTAAGACTAAAAAGCATGTGTTAATAGCAAAAGAGAAATAAATGCTAAAAAAAAGTAGAAAAAAGTAGAATTCCTCTTTACAAAGAGAGAGAATCTGTATATAATAAAATTCGTTGGTTTTTGACATTACATATCAAAAAGTTAACTCTAGGCCCGTTGGTCAAGCGGTTAAGACACCGCCCTTTCACGGCGGTAACACGGGTTCGAATCCCGTACGGGTCACCATTATCTGGAGGATTAGCTCAGCTGGGAGAGCACCTGCCTTACAAGCAGGGGGTCGCAGGTTCGAGCCCTGCATCCTCCACCATTTAGCCGGCCTAGCTCAACTGGTAGAGCAACTGACTTGTAATCAGTAGGTTGGGGGTTCAAGTCCTCTGGCCGGCACCATTTTTTTATGTATAACTTTTACGTTTTTGGAAATTATATGGAGGGGTAGCGAAGTGGCTAAACGCGGCGGACTGTAAATCCGCTCCCTCAGGGTTCGGCAGTTCGAATCTGCCCCCCTCCACCACTTTATTTTTTTGATGGGCTATAGCCAAGCGGTAAGGCAGCGGGTTTTGATCCCGTCATTCCCAGGTTCGAATCCTGGTAGCCCAGCCATTTATAATTTTTACCCTGTGTATCAAACTTACCACGATATGACGTGGTTTTTGTATTTTAGGCCCTTTTTTGGCAGGTAAGAAAGTATAAATCCTTTCTTATTGCATAAGTGCAAATAAGACAAGTATTCTAAAAGAAAAATCAGAAATAAACGAGCCATTAGCTCAGTCGGTAGAGCATCTGACTTTTAATCAGAGGGTCGAAGGTTCGAATCCTTCATGGCTCACCATTTACATCAAAAAGAACACTGGCATTGAGATATAATACATAGTATAATTGTAATGAACAAGGTCGTTTGTAGTAAACAACCTTGTTTATTTGCATTTTGCGCTATTTTTTTACATAATAGATAGAGGAAAATTATTATCATAACAATAAAATTAAGCTAAATAATTATTATATATTTTGATACCCAAAAGGATGATTTGTATGAGTACTTCTAGAATTCCTGGTTTTTATAATATGAGTGTAGAAGAGCGAAGAAAATTACTTGCTGAGCAAGCAGACTTGACCGAAGCGGAATCGGAACATCTTTCTTCTACAAATCCTTTAACCTTGGATACGGCTAATAATATGATAGAAAATGTGATTGGCACATATCAGTTGCCATTAGGGTTAGGATTGAACTTTCTTATTAACGGGAAAGACTATGTAGTGCCAATGGCTATTGAAGAACCATCTGTAGTAGCGTCCGCTAGTTATATTGCTAAGATTGTTCGTAATGCTGGCGGTTTTACAACGGAATCTTCTGGTAGAGTAATGATTGGCCAAATTCAGGTTGTAGGATGCCCTGATTTTAATTTTGCTAAAGAAGCACTTTTGAAGGAAAAAGAAATGCTTCTTGAGGGTGCAAACGCTGCATACCCGAGCATCGTTTCAAGAGGTGGCGGTGCACAGGATCTAGAAGTACGTATGTTGAACGACGAATCAGGCTCTAAATATGGCCAAATGCTCGTATTGCATTTGTATATAGATACGTGTGATGCAATGGGTGCAAACATTATTAATACGATGGTGGAAGCACTTGCTCCGGTAGTAGAGGATTTAACAAAAGGGAAAGTTTATTTACGAATTCTTTCTAACCTTGCTGATAGATGTGTTGCTCGTGCTAAATGTGTTATACCACCGAATTTATTGGAGACCGGGGACTTCTCGGGAGAAGAGGTTCGGGATGGAGTAGTACATGCCTATGAATTTGCGGCATCAGACCCTTACCGTGCAGTAACACACAATAAAGGTATTATGAATGGTATTGATCCGATTGTTATTGCCACCGGAAATGATTGGCGCGCGGTGGAAGCTGGTGCACATGCGTATGCAGCACGCTTTGGAAAATATAGTTCGATGACAGAATGGTATGTAGATGATAAGGGTAACCTTGTAGGTGAACTAGAATTACCAATGTCTGTTGGAACTGTTGGAGGATCTATTCGGGTTCACCCAATATCACAAATTGCGCATAAGATATTAGGAATAGAGTCTGCAGAAGAGTTGGCACAGGTAATTGTATCTGTGGGTCTAGCGCAAAATTTAGGAGCTTTAAAGGCTTTGGTGACGGATGGTATTCAGAAGGGTCATATGGCTTTACATTCTCGCTCTGTTGCGATGGCAGCAGGGGCTAAAGGAGAGCTGATTGATATCATTGCTGAACAATTGATTAATGAAAAAGATATCCGTGTAGGGAAAGCTAAAGAATTGGTGGAAAAGAGTAAAAAATGAGTGTAGAGAAAGCAACAACTTCAGAACAAACAGCTATTGGGATAGCTCATAGTAAACTAATTTTAATTGGCGAGCATGCGGTTGTACACGGACAACCAGCAATAGCTATTCCTTTTCCATTGGTAGGAATAGAAGCATTGGTAGATAATGTTCCAGGTGCAGTGAAAATTGACAGTACATTTTACCATGGTCCAATTAACAAGGCACCAGATGCTTTAGACGGATTGGTAAACTGTATTACAGCCACACTCGATCATCTGGAAATACCACACCGCGATTTATTGATACGAATTAAATCGTCAATTCCACCCGGAAAAGGGTTAGGTTCTAGTGCGTCAGTTGCAATAGCCGTTATACGGTCCATATTTGCGTACGCAGATGAGGAACTCACAGAGGAAACGTTATTAATGCTCGCAAATATTTCGGAAACATTTGCACACGGTTCTCCTAGTGGAATAGATACACTTACGATAACCTCAGAATCACCAGTTTGGTATGAAAAAGATCGACCTTTTCATTTTATTAAGCCGAAAACAGACTTTCATTTCATTGTGGCTGATTCAGGAAGAAAAGGTGATACGAGGTTAGCGGTAGAATCAGTAGCAGATCTACTTAAGTCTGCACCGAAGAAAATTCAAGCTAGTCTTGACCGAATTGGCGAAATAACGCATCAAGCTAGAAGAGCGTTAGAGAAGGCCAGCAAACAAATTTTAGGTAAAACATTAAATGAAGCACAAAAAGAATTAGAAGCTCTTGGAGTGAGTGATGCGGGACTTAATCGGCTTATTTATGTTGCGCGTCAGGAAGGTGCTCTTGGTGCAAAGTTAACTGGTGGCGGTAACGGAGGTTGCATTATAGCTTTAGCCCGTAATGAGGCACACTCGAAGCATTTATGTGAAAAGCTAAAAAGCTTTGGTGCTCATGCTGTCTGGCCATTTGTTTTACGAAAGCACAATTAGGAACTGAAGGTAGAAATGGGGATTATGGATGAAAGCAACGGCAAAGGCACATACCAACATTGCCTTAATTAAATATTGGGGAAAGCGCGATGAGTCGTTGATTTTACCAATGAATAATAGCCTTTCGTTAACGTTAGATGCGTTTTATACAGAAACAACAGTTACATTTAAAACGGATCTTACGGAGGATGTATTTTACCTTGATAATGAATTAATTCAGGGTGATCAATATATAAAAGTTACAAAATACCTTGATTTGATACGAGATTTTGCTGGAAAACAGAACCTTTATGCTGAAGTAAGGTCTACGAATGCAGTGCCAACTGCGGCAGGTTTTGCTTCATCGGCTTCAGGGTTTGCTGCACTTGCAGCAGCAGCAACGCGTGCACTGGGATTAGAGGTTGATGATGCAACTCTGTCTCGATTAACACGTCGCGGTTCTGGATCAGCATGTCGTTCCATCTACGGTGGTTTTGTTGAATGGGAACAGGGCAAACTCGAAGACGGGTCTGATTCCTATGCTGTGCCAGTTGCACCACAAAATCATTGGGATGTGCGTGTTGCAGCGGTGGTTTTATCTTCAAAAATGAAAAAGGTTTCCAGTCGTGTTGGTATGCGCCGAACGGTAGAAACTTCTCCATTCTATCCGGGCTGGGTTGATGCGATTCCAACTGATCTGGCAACTATTAAAGAAGCAATCCAGGAACGTGATTTTGATAAATTGGGTTCTGTTGCTGAAGCAAATTGTCAAAAAATGCATGCCACAACACTTGGTGCAAATCCACCATTTACGTATTGGCATGATACGACGATGACGGTTATGCAAACCGTTCAAGCTTTACGTGAAAAAGGCATACCAGCATATTTTACAATCGATGCTGGTCCCAATGTAAAAGTTTTATACCAGCCTGAAAACGAGGTAGTAATTGAACAAACGCTCCGTGAAATACCTGGTGTTACGAAAGTCATTTTAAGTCGATCAGGTCAAGGAGTCACCTATAGCTAGGGGATGAAAATAGTGACAAACGAGTCAATGACAATCAAGGTCCCAGGTAAATTAATGATAGCAGGCGAGTATGCAATATTAGAAGCCCATCAACGATCAATAGTAACGGCTGTTGATCGTTTTGTTTATACTACGATATGTAGTGCTAGTGAGAATCGGGTTTCTCTTCCGAAGTTAGGACTTGAAAATATACCATGGGAAGTCAATAGTGAAAAAATACATATTAAAACGAAGGATTCGCGGGTAAATTTTGTTGAAAATGCGATGGATATCGTGTGTCGCTACATTATGGAACAAGGGAATTCACTGGAGGCATTCGATTTAACAATTAATAGTGAGCTAGATGATGAATCGGGTATTAAATATGGATTGGGTTCGAGTGCCGCGGTTGTTACTGCAGTTGTAAAGGCGGTTTTGAAATACCACAAGATACCTTGTCCTTCAGAAATACTATTTAAACTTGCTGCAATTGCACATGTGGAGACTCAAGGAAGCGGATCGGGTGCAGATGTTGCTGCCTCTTCGTATGGGGGAATGGTTGCTTATACGTCTTTTCAGGCGGATTGGTTAAAAGATGCGTATCGTGCATCATCCACAATAGTTGATTTGGTAAATCAAAATTGGCCATATCTATCTGTAGAAGCAATTTCATTACCAGATAATGTTCAAATGTTGATTGGATGGACAGGCAGCCCGGCTTCGACGAAGGACTTTATAAAAAAAATTAACAAACTTAAGATCTCCTCACCAGAATTGTATGAGCAGTTTATTGTACAATCATCAAATGCTGTTGGATTGATTATGACAGGTGTAGAAACGAACAACAGTCTACTAGTGCTCGAAGGAATTACAGCTAATAGAAAGGCGCTAGCGGAGTTAGGCACCCATGCGGATGCGCCAATTGAAACAACATTGTTGAAACAATTAGCCGACATTGCTGAAAAACATGGTGGTGCTGGGAAACCATCTGGTGCTGGCGGTGGAGATTGTGGTATTGCGTTTTTTGATGGCGAGGAAGCGGCTGAACGTGTAAAAAGGGATTGGTTGAAAAACGGTATTAAGCCACTTTCACTTAATATATTTATTACTTTATAAAAAACAAGTATTACTTCGTTCAAGGGAGATAATACTTGTTTTTTTAATTTAATGAAAATTTCGCGAAACTTTATTACAACTTAATCGTAAATATAATAACTAAAACGAGGGGGACACTTTATGAATTGGTACAAATTGTTAGTGATTGGATTTGTTTTTATTGTAGTATTGGTTGGTTGCTCACAGAAAGAGACCAAAGAAGATCTAGGATTGGTAACACTAGAGGAATTTAATCAGTTGGATAATAGTATGACTTTTGATGATGTCATTGAACTTCTAGGGCCACCAGATTCTTATGGAGGAGAATCGCAATCTGGAAAGGAAGTAGAGTATGTAGAAGATGCCACTTATATATGGGATGGAGTTGTGCCAGAATCTTTTATTGTATTAAAATTTAAGAATAAGATGCTTCAAACAAAAAATAAAATGGGGTTCGAATAATAGAGTACATATTTTGAAAGAATCCGGATCTTTCGGATAGGAGCAGTTGGAAGCTTTCTTAGGAAAAATACGGAAATGCACATTGAATTAATTTGAAAAGAGTAGTAATATTAAAAAAATAATCAATTTATAGGAATATTTGATTAGTAATGGACGACAAAAAAAGAGAGTCCAGGTGTTAATTGGGGGTCACGCTATGCTTATGCGAGTGGTAAAGATGTTTGCATTTTATTTGATTGGAATAGTAGGTATTTTAAGTATTTGTATTACGCCGTTAATTCTTTACAGTGAGATATGGAATCCGTTTCGAATAGTAGAGATGGTTTATCGGTTTATCGAACAACTCTTTAAACCTGAAACATGGATGTATTCTTTACCGTGGACAGTAAATGTAGAAAAGGTACCGCTATTGGAGGTTCTTTGGGATCCATACGTATATTCCATGCAAATTTTAATTGCTGCTGTCCTTCTAGGATTATCTTTAGCATTTATTTTGGCGATCACGGCTAATTTTTTTCCGAATTACATCTTAAAGCCTGTTAAACGTGTACTAGACTTCTTAGAATCAGTCCCCGATGTTGTTATCGCAATTGCCTTACAAATGATCTCCGTATATGTATACAAAACGTTTGCCGTTGATATTTTTCGTGTGGCGACATTGGGCGATGAACGCGCCTATTTAGCTCCCATTATTACGCTTTCCATATTGCCAATGGTCGCGATGTTCAAGATTTTATTGCTTATGATCGAAGAAGAGCTACTAAAAGATTACGTATCTTTTTTGAAAAGCAAAGGCATTAAAAAAATACGAATTATCACGAGACATGTACTGAAAAATATCATGCCAAGTTCATTTCATCATATGAAAATCATTATTTGGGCGACATTATCAAGCCAATTTGTTATTGAACGTTTATACAATATAAATGGATTTACTTCCTTCTTGGTCGCAAATCTTGTCCCACTAAATAGTGCAATTTCACTGTTTATGATTTTCACACCATTTTATTTCTTTTTCCAAATTATTGACCTCTGGATAAATCCTGATGAGTTACATACATACACCATAGAGAAAAAACAACGATGGTGGAAAAAGCTACGCCTTGTTGAAGTAAGAGGTTGGATTAACCGCAAAGTAAGAAACATTCTCTTTTGGTTTAAGCAATTAAATATAAGAAAAATGCGGTTCTGGCGTCCGCTTATGGCGTTCAGCATCGCGGTGCTCAATCATTTAAAAAACTGGAAATTTGTTGTGGGAAGTTTATTTTTTGTTATTGTCATTAGTTACAGTTTGTACTATTCCATTACAACAGATAGTCATATTGAGCAGGTGAAATTTTTATTTGCAGATGATGGCACTTTAATTAGTGCTCCACCACATAAACCTACGGAGCCGTTCCTACTTGGATCCGATCGTCATGGCTACAGTTTATTGGATCAACTGGTAGTTGGTGCTAAGTACACGTTGATCGTGGGGCTAGCCATTGCTTTGTTGCGAGTCCTAGGTGGTTTGGTTTTTGGAGTTTTTTACGCATTTAAACTAAAGTCAAGAACACAGCAGTGGATTGGCAAAATGGTAGATTCTATTCATTTTGTTCCATTAAGCGTAATTGCATATATTTTATTAAGCATGATTGTTTTTGGGTCAAGATCTGAATTTGCTACTACTGTAACGGAGCGGATTATAGTTGAGGGCGTGATTTTAACCGTACTGGTTCTCCCACTTACAACTGTATTAATCGGTAAAGATATAAACCGAGTACTACAAAATGAATTTATATTGAGTGCAAAAGTGCTTGGTGGTAGTAGGTTCCATATATTTTGGCGTCACGTTGTACCCCACATTGGACCAAGAATGACTGTTTTGTTTGGCCAACAGTTTATTCAGGTATTGTTAATATTCATCCACCTTGGTGTTTATAACCTGTTTCTAGGAGGTACAATTGTTGAAACCGGATTCTTGGCAGGTCCACCACGATCGATTACATATGATTGGTCTAGCTTAATCGCAATGAACAGGTATGCCTTTAAAGGTGAGGGCCAATATCATTTACTTGGTTGGGTACTAATCGCATTTATGCTCTCCATTTTTGCAATGCAGCTTATCATTCAAGGTGTAAAAGAAGTACAACAAGCTAAAGTTGGTGTTGTATTCAAGCTTGGAAAATGGAAGCTTCGGAAGAAAAAATCAGTTAAACAAGAAACTCCTGTATTAACACATGAGCATTTCCAAATGACGGATTCAGAGCAAGCTTATCGAAAAAAAGCCTAAATTGAGCACCTGTGATGAACAGGTGCTTTTTTGAAAGATTAGAAAGCAGATAATTTTAGTGTTACTTTGAGTTTCAACAGCAGTAGAAGATAATGGGCAATTGAAGTAAACTACGAGTAACTGTTGCTATGTTGTTTTCTGCTGCGGACAATCGCTATCACCCTCTAGATCCAAGGTATATATAGACAATTTTATGTCCAGTTGAGTCATTTACAGATTTTTCGTTAAACTATAGAAGAGAGACAAGGAGGACATATCTTATGAAGAAAAATATTTCGGTTATTGGAGTGCCAATGCATTTAGGGCAACCGCGTCCAGGTACAGACTTGGGGCCAGATGCAATTCGACATGCAGGTGCTATTGAAAATTTAAAGCGTTTACAACATGATGTTGAAGATCTAGGAGATATAAAGATTGACTCAGTAACAGGTGAAGAACAGCGTGAGGATAATTTGTTAAATTTGCAATCGATTATTGATGCAAATACAACACTCGCTCAAAAGGTAGACGATGTTGTAGCGTCTAAGCGATTCCCATTACTTTTCGGTGGGGACCATAGTATGGCAATTGGAAGTCTTGCAGGAATTAGCAAGCATTATAAAAATTTAGGCGTCATTTGGTACGATGCGCATGGGGATTTAAACGATAGTAAAACATCACCTTCTGGTAACATTCACGGGATGCCACTTGCAGTTAGCTTAGGTATCGGTCACCACAAGCTAACATCTATTCACGGAGATCAACCAAAAGTGAAGCCAGAGAACTTAATCATAATTGGCGCACGTGACTTAGATCCCGGTGAAAAAGAATTAATTAAAGAATGTGGAATTAAAGTGTATTCTATGCGTGAAGTTGATGAAAAGGGAATGGAGACTGTCATTCAAGAGTCAATTGATTATCTGAAGGAACGTACAGATGGTATTCACTTAAGCCTTGATCTAGATGGGTTGGATCCAAATGAAACCCCAGGTGTAGGTACGCCAGTTATCGGTGGTCCGTCATACCGCGAAACTCGTCATGCAATGGAAATGCTACGAGATGCAGATGTTTTAACATCAGCTGAGTTTGTGGAGGTAAATCCACTACTTGATGACAAAAACAAAACGGGTATTGTCGCAGCCAATTTGATTAGTGCATTATTCGGCGAAACCTTGAAATAAATTAATAAAGTAAAGGAGACAGCCTATTGTTGGCCGTCTCCTTTTTTATGCACTCTTATTTATTTTTTCGTATTTATTTAGTAGCGTATCCAATTTTTTACTAGATTTAATTACAGCGTCAGAAGTATAGTCGTGAGAATAACTCAATGTAATCATTTCTTTTCTACATTGCTCAATATTTTTCAATAAATTATAATTATCCACAAAACGTTCCTCCAATCTAGTATAATATAATAAAACATACCCAGATATTTACATTAATAAACATTAAAAAAATATATTTTAATTATGAAACCTTTTGTTGGTTTATTTCGTAACATAAATACCGCAATAGTAGCGAGGGTACTGTCTTATGGATTTAATTATAAAAGAAAAAATTAAACAGGTAAAAAAAGGGGATCAAACTGCATTTGAAGATGTGGTAACTTTTTACCAGCATAAAATTTATCAGCATTGTTATCGAATGCTTGGTAATGCACACGAGGCGGAGGATATAGCGCAAGAAGCGTTCATACGAGCATACATGAATATTGATTCGTATGATATAAATCGAAAATTTTCTACTTGGTTATATCGTATTGCGACGAATCTTACGATTGATCGTATACGTAAGCGAAAACCGGATTATTATCTTGATGCAGAAGTTAAGGGAGCAGATGGACTGACCATGTATTCCCAGCTTGAGTCAGATAATCTTTTGCCGGAGGATGAAGTGGAGAATCTCGAACTAAAGGGTTATATTCACCATGAAATTTCCGAGCTTCCACCTAAATATCGATCGATTATTATTTTGCGATATCTAGAGGAGTTTTCCCTACAAGAAATAAGCGACATCTTAGATATTCCTTTGGGAACAGTAAAAACAAGGATTCACCGGGGAAGGGAAGCTTTACGTAAAAAGCTTCGTCACGTGTAAAGGAGTGAATGATATGAAATGCGAAAAAGAAGCGATCATGCTTATGCATAAATATTTGGATGGGGATTTAAAAAAGTCTGAAGAAGCAAGTCTCAGAAAACATTTGGAGGCTTGTGAGGATTGTCAAAAGCATTTTCATGAGTTAAAACGCACGATTACTTGGATACAAAGTGCTGAAAAGATATCCGCGCCTGAAGGATTCACCAATAGTGTAATGGATAAATTACCGAAAGAAAAGCGCAGGGTTAGCTATAAACGCTGGTTTAAGACGCATCCGGTTATTACGGCAGCTGCCATTTTCTTTATCTTTATGTTCAGTGGTGTATTGTCAGCTTGGAATCAAAATAGTGAACTAGTTGTTTCTAAACAGGAAAATCTGATTATCGAAGGCGATACAGTAATTGTACCTGAAGGGGTTACCGTTTCAGGTGACCTAGTTGTAAAGAATGGTAATTTGAGAATTGATGGTACGGTTGATGGGAATGTAACCCTAATCAACAGTAACTTAATAGATGAACAATCAATTAAAGCTGATGGTTTATTAGCCTCAGCCGGCGAGGTAAATGGAGACCTCGAACAAGTTGATCAAGTCTTTGAGTGGATGTGGTATAACCTACAGGAAATTTTTAAAAGCATTTTCTCACTTGGTCAAATATGGGTTAATGGATGACCCTCCCCCTATTTTGGAAGCCTTCTATAATGGAAGGCTTCTTTTGTTTTCCCAGAATTCGGGAGGGTGCTTTCATTTTGAATTTATCAGTCGGTTTTGTGATTTTATCAGCAACTTCCGATGGTTTATCAGTAAGTTGCCAGTTTTATCAGCCACTTTCAACAATTTATCGGGATTTTGTTACCGTCAGTTAGTTGGTAGTAGTTCATCATGGTCTATAAAAGTGTGTACGTTTTTGTTAGCGTATTACTGGCATGTGGGACGGTAGAATATGATATAATAGATAACGTATATGAGAAGCTATGGATAGAGGGATGTGTAAACATGCTTGACGGGGGAATTGATGCTTTAGACCTGTTACGTATCGGCGTAGATATAGCTGTCGTCTGGTATGTATTATATAAACTAATAATGCTTATTCGAGGAACGAAAGCAATTCAATTACTTAAGGGAATTGTTGTAATCTTTATCGTTCGATTACTTAGCCATTTGTTTAATTTACAAACGATTCAATGGATAACAGATAAAGCTATTTTATGGGGATTTCTTGTCATCATTATTTTGTTTCAACCTGAGTTAAGGCGGGCTTTAGAACAATTAGGTCGGGGAAATCTTTTCACAAGAAATACCAAGTCTGAGGAAGAAATTTTAGAACAAAACATAGAAGCAATCATACAATCCTGTGGGTATATGGCAAAACGCCGAATCGGCGCACTAATTACTATTGAGCGTGATACGGGTATCGGTGATTATGCTGAAACTGGAATTCCGATCAAGGGAAAATTAACCCACCAATTACTTACCAATATCTTTACACCGAATACACCGCTTCATGATGGTGCCGTAATTATGCAGGGAGAAGAAATTGTTGCGGCTGCATGTTATTTACCGCTTTCAGAAAGTCCTTTTATATCTAAGGAACTTGGAACAAGACACCGTGCGGCAATGGGCATAAGTGAGGTAACCGACGCATTAACTATCGTTGTATCGGAGGAAACAGGTAGTATTTCGTGTACGAAGAACGGTGAAATGCATCGAAACTTGGAATTAGATGGATTGCGTGAATTTTTACGAGAGAATTTATCTTTTGCAATGAAAGCCCCTGAATCAAAGTCATGGAGTTGGAGGGGGAAGAAGAATGGATAATTGGTTTAAAAGTAAATGGTTTGTACGTGTCATTTCATTAGCGTTTGCAATATTGATTTATGTCATAGTAAATATTGACTTAGAAGCTGAAAACAGTGACGCAAGATTACCATTTGACGATTCTGCTGATATAGAAACGATTGAAAATTATCCTGTTGGTATCCGAATCGATGATGAAAAATATGTAGTTAGTGGTGTTCCTGAGGCTGTAACCGTTTCGCTTGAAGGAAGTTCAGGAGTGTTATTACCGACTGCACGCCAGCGGAATTTTGATTTGTACGTTGACCTGAGAGGTTTAGAACCAGGGGAACATACAGTTGAAATAGAGCATGATAATGTACCAGATGATTTAGAGGTTTATATTGAGCCTAAAACAATAACTGTAACAATTGAAGAGCGTGCTTCAGAGGAATTCGGTGTTACGGTAGACTTTATTAACACAGATGAACTGCCTGAGGGATATGAAATAGGCTCAACCGAAATTGAACCTAAAACGGTAACGATAACTAGCTCGAAAGATATTATTGATCGGGTGAGTATTGTAAAAGTATTTGTTGATGTCGCTGGTTTAACAGAATCAATTGACAGCCGCGAGGTTCCTGTTAATGTATATGATAGTCAAGGTAATGAATTGACCGCAAATGTCGAGCCGAAAAACGTGGTTGTATCTGCTGAACTGTTAAATCCAAGTAAAACAGTTCCAGTAGCTGTTCCAACCACCGGTGAATTGCCTGAGAACTATACACTTTCATCGATTTCTGCAAAAATAGATGAGGTTGAGGTATTTGCAACAAATGCTGTTTTAGAAAATATTGAAAAAGTGAATACGGAAGAAATTAATTTATCAGATATTACTTCATCGCAAACAATCAAGGCAAAGCTCAACCTCCCTGATGGGGCAAGGGTTCCAGAAGTGGAAACGGTCGAGGTGAAAATTGAATTGGAGCGAACAAGAACAATAGAGGATGTAGCTATTGACGTCGAAAATCTTGATGATGGACAAGATGTAGCTTTTGTTAATCCTGCTGATGCTACAATGCAAGTTATTGTAGCGGGTTCAGAAAAAAATATAAGTGATTTGAATGCTGAAGATATACAATTAGTCGTGGATGTCGAAGGATTGGATGAAGGGCAACATAAAGTGCCGATAACCATCCAGGGTCCAGAAAATGTTAGAATAACACCAGAATTAGAAGAAGTTACAATTGAAATTACGTAATGAGTTCCTGCATGAGTCAGTTAATCATAGGTTGTAGTATCATACAACGACGTTAGGATATTCAGGAACAAAAGGAGAGGTACTTGCATGGGTAAATATTTTGGTACAGACGGGGTCAGAGGTGTTGCAAATGAAGAATTGACCCCTGAATTAGCGTTTAAACTTGGTCGTTTTGGAGGATACGTATTAACGAAAGAAACGAAAAATCCAAAAGTACTAATAGGACGAGATACACGAATTTCTGGTCCGATGCTTGAAGGCGCATTAGTTGCTGGATTATTGTCGATTGGGGCAGAGGTAATGCGTCTTGGAGTTATTTCTACACCAGGTGTAGCATTTTTAACAAAGGCTACGAAAGCAGAGGCAGGAGTAATGATCTCAGCGTCTCATAATCCAGTTGAAGATAACGGGATTAAGTTTTTCGGTCCTGATGGATTCAAGCTCACCGATGACCAAGAAGAAGAGATTGAAAAATTAATGGATAGTGAAGATTTATTACCGCGTCCAGTTGGTGCAAATGTGGGGCAAGTAAGTGATTACTTTGAAGGTGGACAAAAGTATATTTCCTTCTTAAAGGAAACGGTTGATAATGATTTTGAAGGTATGCAGATTGCTTTAGATTGTGCCAATGGGTCAACTTCAAGTTTAGCATCGCATTTATTTGCTGATTTAGAAGCGGATATTTATACCATAGGTAGCTCTCCTGATGGATTGAATATCAATGATGGTGTTGGATCAACACACCCAGAAACGTTACAAGCGTTTGTAGCTGAAAAAGGCGCTGACATTGGTTTAGCGTTTGATGGCGATGGTGACCGTTTAATTGCTGTTGATGAGAAAGGTCAAATTGTTGATGGCGACAAGATTATGTATATATGTGGTAAATATATGAATGAAAAAGGCCGTCTTCACCATAATACCGTTGTGTCAACCGTTATGAGTAATTTAGGCTTCTATAAGGCATTAGAAGAGAATGGAATGCGTAGCGATAAGACCGCTGTCGGTGACCGATATGTAATGGAAGAAATGCGTAAAGGTGGATACAACCTTGGTGGTGAACAGTCAGGACACATTATTTTCCTTGATTACATCACAACTGGAGACGGGTTGTTATCAGCTTTACAGCTTGTAAACGTCATAAAAGAAACTGGTAAACCATTATCAGAACTAGCTGGGGAGATGGAAATTTTTCCGCAAGTGTTGAAGAATGTACGGGTAACGGATAAGAAAAGTGCCCTAACAAATCCTAAAATAATGGAAGCTATCGATCAGGTTGAAAAGGAAATGGATGGAGATGGGCGTGTGCTTGTCCGTCCATCAGGAACGGAACCACTCGTTCGTGTAATGGTAGAAGCGCCAACGAAGGATGATTGTGAACGCTATGTTGATCGTGTTGTTGGTGTAATTGATGAATTGCTTGGAGTTAAATAATTTTGATGATGAAAACTGCCTCTATTGGGGCAGTTTTTTTATATGGAAAGTGTATACATCATAAGTCGATGTTGTGAAAAGCAGACTAAGTGACGGCGACGTTGATTTCCACTGTGGGCAGTAAAAGATTTTTGTGGGACTAAAAGCTAGCGGACACAGGGTTTCTTATTTGTGAAAAATAAGGGTAAATGTGGCGGTTAGCGGACAGAGGATCCCTTATTTGCGTATAAACAGGTGGAAATCATGTTTTTTAGCTAAATAAGTGATCCTGAGTCCGTTAATTCTCAAAATCACGCCAAAAAAGGAAAAATAAGGAATCCTCAGTCCGATACGGAGCGTTCACTGGCAATATTTATGTGAACATCATTTTACGCATCCAAATTCATTATGAAAATACAAGCCCTATTAATAAATATGATAAGATAAAAGCAAATATGCACGGGAGTGACGTTAGATGATTTCCATTTTACTGGTCGACGATGATGCGCATATAAGAGAATTACTTCGCTTTTATTTGCAAAAAGAAGGTTACCAAACCATTGAAGCAGAAGATGGTAAGGCTGCATTAAAACAACTCGAAATGAAAGCTATACATCTCGCTATTGTCGATATTATGATGCCGAATATAGATGGGTATGAGTTATGTAAGGAAATTCGTACATATTATGATATTCCGGTGATGATGGTAACTGCAAAGGGTGAATTAATTGATAAAGAGAAAGCCTTTCAAGCGGGAACGGATGATTATATTGTAAAACCATTTGAACCAAAGGAAATTTTATTTCGCATAAAGGCACTCCTCAGAAGATTTCAAATGATGAACGAACAGATTATACATCTTGGTGATACAGTGATTGATCGCAAAAGCTACGAAGTACGGGTAAACGGAAATACGATTATTTTACCGCTAAAGGAATTCGAATTACTCGCTCAGCTTGCCAATTATCCAAATCAAATCTTCACGCGCGAACAATTAATTGATTTGGTTTGGGGGAATGATTACATCGGTAATGATCGGACAGTTGATGTTCATATCAAGCGATTACGCGAGCGTTTTTCTGATACGAATCATGATTTCACCATTAAGACGATACGTGGAGTAGGGTACAAGTTCGAACGTATGTAATAACTTGTTCATGTTCTGTTCATAAATAACCGCTATTCTACAACAAAATGAGGAAGTCTGGAGGAATACTATGCGAACGCTCTATGTGCGTATTATCGTGGTAACGATGGTCATCATGATAGCAAGCTCGATTATCGCATTCTTTGTTTCTAATATTTATTATCAAAATTACTTAAAGCCAAAAAACGATGCCAAAATCACGCAAATCAGCCGAAATATTGTTGATATTTACAAATCAAATAACAAACAGGGTATAGCTTCGTATCTAAAAGAGATGACGGACCTAGGTTACAAATTTTATTTGGTGGATGAAGCGGGCAATGGGCGTGTGTTTGGTGAACCGTTTCGTGAAAATTCACTAGACAGTAAATACATTGAAAAAGTACTGCAGGGCGAAGTTTACCACGGGGTAAAAAACTTCCCATGGAAGCCATTTGTGACAGGTTTTTTTGATAATGAATTAAAAAATACAATTGGTGTTCCGTTAGAAGTGAATGGGCAAAACTATGCATTGTTTGTCCGACCAAACACCATGCAACAGTTTGGTGAAATGCGGTTTTTCCTTGCGAGTATGCTTGTGTTAGCACTTGTTTTTTCATTTTTATTAGTGTTAATTAGTACAAGCTATATCGTAAAACCAATTAGGCGGTTAACGGAGGCTACGAAAAAAATTGCAGCTGGAAATTACCATTTGAAATTAAATGTTAATCGTAAAGATGAAATTGGCCGGCTTGCACAGGATTTTACCAAAATGAGTAATAGCTTGGAACAAACTGAAACAAAACGACAGGAATTTGTCTCGAATGTATCCCATGAAATTCAGTCTCCATTGACATCCATCCAAGGATTTACGGAATTGGTAAGGGATGAAGAAATGACCGAAGAAGAACGTAATCATTACTTGACGATTATTGAAAAGGAGTCCAAGCGACTTTCTTTGTTAAGCAGACAGCTTTTAACTTTGTCGATGCTTGATCATGAAGATCGTAGCAGTTCAGTAACTTCTTTATCAATCAATGATCAAATTAGCGATGTTGTTTCTACAACGGAATGGCAATGGCGGGAGAAAAACTTGCATATTGATTTACAGCTAAATGCAGGTATCATTACTGGTTCATCAGATTTAATCCATCAAATATGGATGAATTTGATGACAAATGCCATTCGCTATACAGATAATGGCGGAAGCATTTCCATCGTAACGGAAGAGGATAAAGAGGGCGTTCATTTCACTATTCGTGATTCGGGGATAGGAATGACAGAAACTGACGTGGCACAAATATTTGATCGATTTTATAAGGTTGATAAAGCAAGAACAAGGAGCGAAGTAAGTACTGGTTTAGGTCTAGCTATTGTAAAAAAGATAATAGAAATTCATGATGGCACAATCGAGGTGGAAAGTGAACTCGGAAAAGGTACTACCTTTTATGTGTTCCTTCCGAAAAAGTAATCAATCGTTCATCTTCTATTCATATTACCTTTGTAAACTAAAGGTAAGAATTGAATAGGGGGGAACGATTTTTATGTTTCTAGCAAATAGAGAATTAGTACATTCTAAGTTTAGATATATCTTAATAGGCGTAATCATGGTGTTAATTTCGATGTTGATTTTCATCATTTCTGGACTTGCAAAAGGGTTATCGGCAGACAATGCTTCTTCGATTCAAAACCTTCAAGCTGATTATGTGGTAGTAGAAAAAGGTGTAGAAAACCGGATAACGCAATCCAAGTTTTCAGAAGAGAGCGTGGACATGATAGGGAATACGGAAGGTGTTAAGGGAGCGACTGCACTCTCCGTCAATATGACTAGTGCGGCGGAAAAAGGGTCGGAAAAGAAGTTAGATGTAGCGGTTTTTGCTACAAATCCTGATGGGAAGCTTATGCCAGAAGTAACGAAAGGTAAGACCATAACAGATCAAAATGAGTTGGTTGTTGATGTTTCCATGAAACAGGAAGGAATTACGATTGGGGATAAATTAACGCTTGCGGGATTTGACCAAGTATTTACCGTCGTTGGATTTGCTGAGGGACAACGCTTTAGCCATACTCCAGTAGCGTATAAAGTACCAGATACCACAAATGGAAAGGTAAGTGCTGTAGCGCTTCAGGTGGACGAAAATAAGGTTGACCTAATTAAGGATCAGCTTTCAGGTGAATTTGAGGTATTAACAAAAGAAGAATTACTAAAAGGAATTCCTGGTTATTCCCAGGAACAAGCGTCACTCAACATGATGATTATCTTCTTGTTTGTTATCGGGACGTTTGTATTAGCCGTTTTCTTCTATGTGTTGACTTTACAAAAAACCGATCAGTTTGGTGTGTTAAAGGCACTTGGAACGAAAACTTCTTATTTAATGCGAAATGTGATTACACAGGTAGTATTAATTTCCGTGATATGTATTGGAATTGCACTAGGGTTAACGTATGGGGCATCAGCCGTGTTTCCAGCTGATTTACCATTTGTACTAAATTTAGTGAACATGCTTCAATTTTCATCCATATTGCTTGCTGTTACCGTTCTAGGGTCACTATTATCGCTAATTCAAATCGTGAAAATTGATCCGATTCGTGCGATAGAAGGAGGAGTCAATTAATGAAAACATTAGAAATGACCAATGTTACGAAAATTTATCATGACGGGCCGAAAGAATTTAGAGCGATTGACGAGGCATCACTTACTGTTGAAGCGGGTGAGTTCGTCGCGATTATTGGACCATCGGGGTCTGGTAAAAGTACGTTACTTTCCATCGCCGGAGCACTATTAACTCCAACAAGCGGAGAGGTCCAAATAGCTGGCAATAAACTATCTTCGTTATCTTCAAAAAAGATTACGAAGCTACGATTAGATAAGTTAGGCTTCATTTTTCAAGCAGCGAATCTCGTTCCATATTTGAAAATAAAAGATCAGCTTACCCTAATTGGTAAACTGAGTGGTTTTAGTAAAAAAGCAATTGAGAAAAGAACAATTGATTTGCTAAAACATTTCGGCTTAGCTGATCGAATGAATCATTTACCTTCTGAATTATCGGGCGGACAACGACAACGGGTTGCGATTGCTCGTGCGTTGATGAATGACCCAGATCTTATTTTTGCAGATGAACCAACTGCAAGTCTTGATTCGAAGCGGGGGCTAGAGGTAGTTGAAATGCTAGCAGACGAGATTAAAAACCGTAATAAATCAGGGATAATGGTTACCCATGATGAACGTGTTCTTCATCTGTGTGATCGTATTATTGAAATAAAGGATGGGAAGCTGGTTAAGGGTGAGGTGTCTACCCAGTTACAGGCTTCGAAATAATGTTAGTTAGCACAATACGATCCAGATTTGAGAAATACAATCGGAAATGGCAAATTTACGATCCGAATTCGCTAAATACGATCCAGATTTCAAAAACACGATCTGAATCAGGTTAATTACGATCCGCAGTCATCAGCCTCTATCAAAGTGAATAAAATTAAGCTATACTATGTAACAATAGACATCTTAGATCTTCATAGAAATCAACTATTCAGGGGGACTATGATGATTAATTTTCCGAAACCGACCGTAGAGCAATTTTTCCGCACGTATGTCATTACTAATTTCGCAGTAAGTAAAGATGCAAAACGTCTCATCTTTAACGCAAATCTAAATGGCAAAATGAATTTGTGGGCGATGGATTTACCAGATACATTTCCTTATCTTTTTGCTCATCAAGAACAGCTTAGTAGTTTTATTCAAATTGATCCGAATAATCAATACGTACTATCGGGTTTTGACAATGATGGTGACGAAAATCATCAAATTTATGCTCTACCTTACGAGGGTGGACTACCACAACAACTTATAACGGGAAGTCCAGAAGACAAGTTTTTCTTTGCTCACTTAAGTGAGGATGGGAAACGCATCTATTACATGACTTCGGTAGAAAACGAATCTTTTCTAAATACACATGTGCGCGATTTAAATAATGGATCAAATCAGCTACTCCATACAGGAAAAGACGCGCTTACTGAACTAGCAGCTGTGTCGAGTGATGAAAAAAGGTTTGCTTACTTGATGTCCTACGCAAATACGTATGTGACAGGATTCGTTAAAGTTGGCGATGAGGAGTATGGCCTCACACCTGACTTAGAAAAAGTTCACATCACGTTTGATCCGATTTTTGTCGATGAATCTACTATTTATTTTGCTACTGATTATGATAGTGAATACAGTTATGTTGCTAAATTTGATTTAGAAACCAAAGAATTTTCATCAGTCTTAACGCTTGATAACGAAAGTGTAAAAACGTTAAAACTTGATAGAAATCAACAGATACTCTATGTCCTCTCGGAAAAAGGGGTAGTAGATAACCTATATAAGTATGATCTTAGAAATAATCAACTTGAAAAACTAGCGCTACCCGTTGACGTGATCAATCAATTGAATGTAACACCGTCTGGATCACTTTTTGTATTAGGCATTAGTGCAACTGTTCCACACAACATTTTTCAGTCCAGTGATGGCTTAAGCTGGGAGCAGCTTACAAATAATACCGTACTAGGTGTTAGCAAGGAAGAAATGGTAGAACCTGATGTAGTGTCGTACAAATCGTTTGATGGTATGGAGATTGAAGCTTTACTATTCAAGGCACCTCCAGAGCTAGATAATGGACACACCATTTTCTGGCCCCACGGTGGACCGCAGCATGCAGAAAGAAAAACCTTTCGTTCGTTATTTCAATGTTTTACGAACCGAGGATACAGCATCTTTGCCCCGAATTTTCGTGGGAGCACAGGCTATGGCTCTTCCTTTGTAAAACTGGTTGAACAGGATTGGGGAGAAGGACCGAGACTTGATTGTGTAGCGGGAATTAAGTGGTTATTTGAAAACGAAGTAACAGATCAGGATAAACTGTTCTTACTTGGGGGTAGTTTTGGTGGCTATATGACACTGTTATTACACGGACGCCATCCAGAGTATTTCAAAGCATGCGTTGACATCTTTGGTCCATCCGATCTGACCACATTTGTTAAATCGGTTCCTGATCATTGGAAACCAATCATGGATCGTTGGATTGGCGACCCAGAACGTGATAAAGAGCGATTTATTCGGGATTCACCTGTTACCTACCTGGATTCCATGACAAAGCCAATGCTCGTTATCCAAGGTGCAAAGGATCCGCGTGTTGTTAAAGCCGAGTCCGACCAAATTGTTGCTAAGCTTCGGGAAAAAGGCCGGGATGTGGAGTACTTTGTAATGGAAGATGAAGGCCATGGTTTTTGGAAAAAAGAAAATGAAATAAATGCTTATTCAAAGATGATTGACTTTTTGGATAAACATAGAGGATAAAATCATACAGGTGGGGTTGGTTAGCCCTGCCTGTATTTTCATATTTTATACACATATCATCGTTAAAATCATACACTTATAACACCATCCGAAAATAATAATTGACCAAACAATTCTATATCGGTTAAAATATATTGTATTGTGATTGGATACACTATCACATAAATCTTTAGTCAAACATAGAAAGGAGCTTAGGCATATTGACTAGTAAGAAAAGCGCCTGAACTATTCACAGCGACGACATTATGAATAGTTGACGAGGAGGAGGTTTATCGATTTTCGGCGGATGCCTCCCGATTGCACATCTCAATCGCATGCTTTATTCAAAAAACAATGAGGTAACTTGTTGGCCAAATGGATAAAGCAAGATGATAACATTAACAATCACGAGAAAGGGGCAGTAAAACGCCCCAATATCAGTTGAATATAGGTCGTTTGTCTGCCCCTTCTGTACAAGGAGGATACACATTATGTGTGGAATTGTAGGATATATCGGACAAAATGATACAAAAGAAATTTTATTAACTGGACTAGAAAAATTAGAATATCGCGGCTATGACTCCGCTGGAATTGCTGTTTTACATGACAGTGAAATGAACATTTTTAAAGTAAAAGGACGTATTGCGGCACTTCGCGATCGTGTAGATGAAACAACACATGCCACAATGGGAATTGGTCATACACGTTGGGCAACCCATGGCGTGCCAAGTGTTGAAAACGCTCATCCACACCAAAGCACATCAGGTCGCTTTACACTCGTTCACAATGGTGTAATTGAGAACTATCAAGATTTGAAAAAGAGTCATCTTCAAGATGTTGACTTTGTAAGTGAAACCGATACAGAAGTTATCGTACAACTTGTAGAAAAGCTTTTTAACGAATACGAAGATACTGCAAAAGCCTTTCGTGAAACAGTTAGCCTTTTAAAAGGTTCATACGCGCTAGGTCTAATTGACCGTGAAGACGCGGAAACCATTTATGTGGCAAAAAATAAAAGCCCATTATTGATTGGTCTAGGCGAAGGTTTCAATGTAATTGCAAGTGATGCAATGGCAACACTTAAAGAAACGGATCAGTATCTAGAAATTAACGATAAAGAGGTTGTTTTAGTTAGCCGTAATTCTGTTGAGATTCAGAAGCTTGACGGAAGCACTGTAAGTCGTAAACCTTTCACAGCACAGATTGATGTGAGTGATACAGAAAAAGGTACGTACCCACACTTCATGCTGAAAGAAATCGATGAACAACCATTTGTTATGCGTCGCATCATTAAGGAATACCAAAATGAAAACGGCGAATTAAAACTTGATACCGATGTCCGGGAAGCAATGAAAGCTTGTAATCGTGTGTATATCATCGCATGTGGCACAAGTTATCATGCGGGATTAGTTGGAAAGCAATTCATTGAAAAATTAGCAAACATTCCAGTAGAAGTTCACGTAGCAAGTGAGTTTTCATATAACATGCCATTATTATCAGAAAAACCATTATTTGTGTTTATTTCACAAAGCGGAGAAACTGCTGATAGTAGATCGGTATTAGTACGAATTAAAGAAATGGGATATCCAGCACTAACAATTACAAACGTGCCAGGATCCACCCTTTCTCGTGAAGCGAATTACACATTAAATCTATATGCAGGACCAGAAATTGCCGTTGCATCAACAAAAGCATATACAGCACAAATGGCTGTTTTAGCAATCCTAGCAGTAGATACAGCAAAAGCAAAAGGTCTGTCACTCGACTTTGATCCAATGCAAGAGCTTGCGATTGTTGCAAACGCAATTGAAATTTTAACAGATCAAAAAGAAACAATTGAAGATTTAGCGAAAAATTATTTAGAAACAACTCGAAACGCTTTCTTCATTGGACGAAGCAGTGACTATTATGTTTGTTTAGAGGGATCATTAAAGCTAAAAGAGATCTCTTACATCCAAGCAGAAGGTTTTGCTGGCGGTGAATTGAAGCACGGAACAATTGCTTTGATTGAAGAAGGTACACCTGTAATCGCACTTGCAACACAAGAAGACGTAAACTACGCTATCCGTAGTAACGTACAAGAGGTTGTAGCACGTGGTGCAAACGCATTGGTAGTAAGCATGCGCGGTCTAGAACAAGACGACGATGCATTCGTTATCCCACACGTTCATGAACTGTTAACACCATTAGTGAGTGTTATCCCAATGCAGTTGCTTGCGTACTATGCAGCGTTACATCGTGACTGTGACGTTGATAAGCCACGTAATTTGGCTAAGAGTGTTACGGTGGAGTAGGGTTTTAGAACTTGAGATATTAAAGAGCGTATAAAAAATTATTACCACATCCAAGAAGTTTCGAGAACTCTAGGATGTGGTATTTCTTTTTCTCAATTAAGTTATAAAATGTCATTTTCGTAGATAAGAGGATTATATGTGCTAAACTTTACTCAGACAATAACGTTAATCGTTTATTTAAAGGAGGAGTAATCATGTATTTAGAAATTTATCTTTATCCAGTACTAGAAGAAAACAAAGAACAATTTGTTGATTTAAAATAAAGTCGTACCGTTTGCAAAAAAGATGTACCGTTTAAAATAAAGTTATACCGTTTATAAAAAAGTTGCACTGTTTTGCCCCTTTGGATATGATTGTCTAAAGGGGTGTTTTTGTGTCGAAAAGAAAAAGAACATCTAAAGTCGATAAGTGGATTAAAGAAGGCCGTGGAACTGGTAGTGGGGTAGAATATAAGCCATGGCTAAAAATTCAAGCGTTTCCTCATTAGGTCGGTCAACGAGATTAAAAGGAATAAAAACCAACAGACAACATGAATTTTTATCAGACTTGGAACGAAACTATTTTTACATATCTGAATTTTCTGATGCTATCTTAGATATTCGCGAGCAGTTTCCATTATTACCTCAAGAGGAAACGATTGTTATTGCAGATGAGCTTGGAATTAATCATCCAGCTGATCCAAAAACAGGCGATCCTATTGTGATGACTACGGATTTTCTATTGACAGTTGGTAAAGGACAAAATGTGTTTGAAGTAGCTCGTACAATCAAAATGAAGGACGAATTACTGAAGGAACGTGTACTTGAAAAGTTTGAGATTGAACGAGAGTATTGGAAACGGAAGGATATAGACTGGAGCATTGTTACAGAGGAAGAGGTTCCTAAAACAATGGCACGAAACATTAGCTACATACATGATTATTATGATATTCGAGATTATGATGTGTTCGAGCAAATGAGTTCACAACATATTGAAGATATATCCTTATCATTAATGCAAAGGTTATTAAATAATAAACATAGTATCCGTACAATTACGAATGAATTTGATACCGATACCCATTTACCTTTTGGTAGTGGTGTAACACTTTTTTATCATTTAATTGCTCAAAAAATAATAGCGATAGATATGCTTAATCCACTTAGTTTAGAACAACAGATTGATATTAAATCCATTGATGAAAGCAGGCTGAAGAAGATGAAATTCGGATGATTTATATTAATCAAGTGCTTCAATATGTAAAGGATTCAAAACGGATTCGAGTTGTTGAAATAGATGAATCTTATGTATTTATTGTAGATATTGATGCACACACATCTATGGCTAAAAAAGAGCTTTATGCTACATTAGCTACAGAAATCGAACAAAAAGTATTATTAGTAATCCCAGATCCTTTTGCAAGAGTTGTAATCGATAGTGACTTAACAGAAGTACAAATTCAAAAGCGCGAAAATGATTGGGAAGCTATTCAACTATACTGTTTGGAACATATGAAAGTACTCTTTCAAAAAAGTGGCAGGGAGAAGAAGATAAAGGAAATTGCGGAAGAATTAAAAGTCACTCCTACTAAGGTAAAAAAGCTACTTAGTCGTTTTTGGCAGCGAGGTATGACAAAAAATGCGATGCTCCCCGACTACTCGAATTCGGGAGGAAAGGGTAAAACAAAAACTTTAAATAAATCAAAGGTAGGTCGTCCTCGAAGGGTTCTCAGTAATGAATACCAGACAGGTATTAATATTACGGATGAAGTAAAAGTTCAATTTGAACATGCAATTAAAAAGTATTACCGAGCTACAAATAACTATTCGTTAAAAGACGTTTATAATTTCGTTCTTCGTGACTTTTATTCTGACCGCTATAAGGAAAGCGGTGAACTGAAGTACCGTATCTGGGATGCTACACGACTCCCTTCATACCATCAGTTTTACTACTGGTTTAAAAAGCTTGAAGATCCGAAAAAAGATATCCAGTTTCGTAAAAGTACGAAGGAATATGAATTGAAATATCGTCCTATTCTAGGCGATGCTAAATCGGAAACAAATGGTCCTGGTACTAGATTTCAAATTGATGCAACCATTGCAGATATTTATTTAGTTAGTTCGCTTGATGTAAATAAAGTAATTGGTCGACCAGTTATTTATGCGGTACTTGATGTGTATTCACGTATTATTACTGGTCTTTATGTGGGACTAGAAGGCCCATCATGGATTGGTGCAATGATGGCTTTAGATAATATGGTCGCAGACAAAGTAGAATTTTGTAAGCAATGTGGAATAGATATTACACCCGAGCAATGGCCAACACATCATTTGCCTGAAATTATAATTGCTGACAGGGGCGAATTTGAAGGATATTCGATAGACAACTTAATTAATAATCTTAATATTAAAATAGAGAATACCACGGCTTATCGTGGGGATTTGAAAGGGATTGTTGAACGGAAGTTCCGTACTTTTAATGGGAAGGTGAAGCAAAAAGCACCGGGAGCAATTCAAAAGGAATATAGAGAACGTGGTGATCAGGATTATCGCTTAAATGCTACACTGAATTTAAAGGAATTTACGTCCATTATTATTACAATGGCGCTACATCATAACCAAAAGGTAATTGATAAATATCCTATTGAAAAAGAAATGGTCGCTGCAGGATTAGTACCAACGCCGATTAATTTATGGAATTGGGGTATTCAAAACCGCAAGGGAAGGCTTAGAACAGTTGATAGAAATATTCTTCGCCTGAACGTGCTTCCGCGTGGAAAAGCGACAATTTCAAGGGCTGGTATCAAGTTTAAAAATCTTCTATATGGTTCCCAACGAGCGATTGAGGAACATTGGTATTTGAAGTTGAAAAATAAAAGCGTAGAAGTTGTTTATGATCCACGCCATATTGAAAAAATCTATATTCCTCATGATAACGGAATGGACTTTGAGACTTGTATTTTATTAGAACCTAGTCAGCAATATAAAGGTGATTTCTTAGAGGAAATTGTATTTCAACATCAACTTCGGAATGAACTAGAAAAAGTAGAACGTACAAATCAAATTCAATTAACAATAAATACAGATGCAACAATGGAAGAAATAATAAAAAAAGCTGTGAAGAACAAAAAAGAATCTTTCAACCAACCAACAAGTAAAAAAGCAAAAATTGCTTCTATTCGAGACAATAAGGATGTTGAAAAACAATTAAACCGTGAAACTGAAAAATTTGATTTATCACCTAAAAAGGTTAGTGAGGAAACTGAAGTAATCGATTTCACTACAAAAGAGAGGATTAATGATACACCACCAAAGAAATCACCCTCACGCCTAATGCAAAAATTAAAGAAAAAGCGAGATGAGGAATTTGGGAAAAACAAATGACATGGTTGTTTTAAAAGGAGAATTTGAGAAAGGCGTTTATAAGGAACAACCTTTAAGTGAATATGCCAATAATCCTTTTATCGAGGCTCTTCCACCGATTTTAAGTGAGGATGTTGTGCTAGAACGATTTATGGTGACCCCACGGATTAGTGATCAAGATAAGTTAAGTGAATCCAATATTCGTTATCACGTATTAAAACGTGTGAGGAACTTTATTCAGCCATTACCGATTCATTTTGAGGTAGAGCGTCGATTATCAACGTTGATTCGCAGAGGCTACTTAGCAAGAAATCCATTAGATTCTACATTTCTAGAGCGAGTTCGTGTATTACATGAATTGCGTGAAGAAGAGGAGATTGCACATAAGCATATCAAGGAGCGTTTAAATTATATTCGCTCTACAGCTGATAGCTTATCTATTATAGGTATCTCTGGTATCGGCAAAACCACTGAAATTGAACGCTTGCTGCTCATGTATCCGCAAGTCATCAAACATGAAACTTACGGAGGACAACCTTTTAACCGTACACAAATTGTTTGGCTTAAAATTGACTGTCCATATGACGGTAGCTTATCAACGCTCTGTAAAAGCTTTTTCAAGGCAATTGATGACCTACTTGGTACGCGTTATTTAGAAAAGTATGGTTATTTGAATCGAGTGACATCGACAATGCTTTTGCATATGACATCATTAGCAAGTATGTATGGTATCGGTGTATTAGTCATTGATGAAATCCAGCACTTACTACATTCTAAAAATGATCAGGAAGAAATGTTGAATTTTTTTGTAACGCTGTCTAATACAGTTGGCATTCCCACGGTCTTAATTGGGACTTCTAAGGCACAAAAACTTTTTAAAGGGAATTTCAGACAGGCAAGACGGGCAGCAAGCGATGGAGCAATTATTTGGGATCGTATGGCGGAAGATAGTGAGGAATGGGAATTCTTCCTTGAAACACTTTGGGAATTACAGTGCTTAAAAACCCATTCTGAGCTTACTGAGCAGACAAAGAAGGCATTTTACTATGAATGCCAAGGAATTACTGCTGTTGCTGTAAACCTCTTTATTTTAGCGCAAGAACGAGCATTATTTGATGAGGATAATCCAAATGAAACCATTACACCACAAGTAATAAAAAAGACTGCTAAAGAAGATATGCAAACGATTCAACCAATGATGACGGCTATTCGAACCAATAATTTAGCTGATATGATGAAATATGAAGATATTATGATCAACCTGGATGAGGTAATGCTCAACCATAAGCGAAATACAGAAATTACAGGGCGTATTCAAGATGCGTTTAAAGAACGACAAAATACAATCCAGTATAAACGGCAAGACACGATTGAAAACTTACGTGTTGAGGTAGCTGCACTTGGTATTTTTGATAGATTGAAAGATAAAGACATTAAAAAATTGACAAAAAATATAGTTGAAGAAAGTCCACTTGATACTGACTTTCACCAGCTTAAATCGGATGTGATTCAGCAGGGAATTGCATTAAATCAACAAAAGAAGGAACAAAAAACGAAAGCTAAAACGAAAAATGCGGATGTACTACCATTGTTAACGCTAAGAAAGCGAGCATTGGACAAAAAGCAACATCCCCATGAGTTATTGAAGGCAAATGGGTACATTAAAAATCCTTTGGAGGAATTCTATTAGGAGTGAGTTTGAATGCTGCCATTCTTTACGGATCCATATCCAGATGAAATAATTTATTCAGCGATTGCCCGTTATCACTTTTACAGTGGAAATATTGATTACAAAGATTCATTGGAAGAAGTGTTTGAAAGTCGCTCTGTGATCCCGAGTGTAGAGATTGGTAGCCATTTTTATGCTTTGTCTCAACAAATGGGAAATCATTATTCAATAGGAAATTTATTGGCGAAACACACTATTTATCCGTTTTATGCTCCGTTCCTTGCTAAACATCGACAACAAGAGGTAATGCTTGATGTTCAAGGTGATGGAAAGGGTCTTTATACAAGGATTGGTATGGTTGCAGGGGGTATTTGCAAGAAAGATGTATTATACTACTGTCCACAATGCGCCCGTGCTGATATTGATAAATATGGTGAACCATACATACATCGGGAACACCAATTACAAGGTATAGACTTGTGCGCACACCATTATTTACAACTAAGAAAATACCCGGTTGACTTTAACGAGCAAAGTCGAATCAAGTTTATCCGGTTTGAGGCAAAAAGAATGAATTTTTCAGCTTTGCAGGAAGTGAAGTCTCCATATTATTTTGATACCCAAGTAAAGCTAGCAAAAATGGCATATCAATTATTAAATATTGATATTGAGGCATTCTCACGTGAAAATGTCTTTAAAATGTATCGATTGCTTCTTAGGGAAAAGAATTTAATTACTACATCGAATCAAGTAAGGCAAAAGGGATTATTTGAAGCCTTTCAAGCAAAGTTCTCTAAAGGGTTTTTGAAAAAGTACGAGTCTGAGTTAAATGAGGAAAACGAATACAATTGGCTAAAGGTACTAACCCGCAATGAAAAGCGTCATGTGCATCCTTTGCGTCATTTATTCTTCCTATATTTTTTAGGTAAAGATGTAGAAGGGCTTTTACATGTTAAAGAAGATGTAGGTCCATTTGGTAAAGGTCCGTGGCCATGCCTGAATAAGGCTGCTGAACATTACAAGCAACTGGTAATCCAACCCGTGGATATTACAAGGGATTATAAATCATCTGCCCCTATTGGTACGTTTGAGTGTTCGTGTGGTTTTGTTTATGCCAGAAAGGGTCCCGATAAATCCAGAGAGGAAATATATCGCATTGGCCGAGTAAAAGCGTTTGGAGATACGTGGAAGGCAAAATTACAAGTCTTAGCAAGCAAGGAAGACTTGAGTATTAGGGCAATGGCTAAAATGCTTGGGGTAGATTCTAAGACGGTGAAAAAGTATTTATCTAAGGATGGACAAAAAGAAAAAGCTGAAAGTAAAGTGAGCCCTCAAATGTTACAGCAATACCGGAGCAAACTGCTGGAAGGAATGCAACAATTTCCTAACGATTCCAGAACACAAATAAGGGAGCTTTTTCAAAAGGAATATATTTATCTGTATCGCCATGATAGGAATTGGCTATTGAAACAATTACCCAGAAGATGTGAAGAGGCACATGCCAATAATACAATTGTTGATTGGTCTGCACGGGATGCTGATTATTGCGCAAAAATAAAACAGCTACATAACGAGTTGATGGCATTGGAAAAGCCTGTCCGGATAACAAATTCTCTTATCGGAAAACGTTTAGGAATCTTATCTAATTTAGAGAAGCACCTTAACAAACTGCCTAAGACTAAGAAACTCTTAGGAAACATCACAGAATCGGTTTCGCAATTTCAAATTCGACGTTGTTGTAAAATCATAGACTGCATGATTCAAGAGGAAGAACCGGTAGTATTGTGGAAAGTCCAGCGCATAGGTGCTGTTAAATCGCATCATCTTCATGAAATAAAACCGCATTTAGAGGCGTACATAGACATGAAAATAGGAAGTGGTTAATGATGAGTGCAAAACAAGTTAAAATTAAATGGCCGTTCGTAAAAGGAGAGAATGCAAGACTAATTTGGATTGGTGATCCTATTCGTTATGATAATAAAATAATGCTGTATGCGTATTTGCGCTCAAAGGGGGTTACAAAGAAAATACTACTGGACTGGGGTACGTTACCGTGTTTGGCTATCCAACATTATTATAGTAGCGGTGTAATCACAGCAAGTCAGCCTCCCCAGGGTGCGCAAGAAGTAGATATTACTATTTATCCTAATCGAGTGCAGTATTATGAAAAGCCATGGAACATTTATGGAAGTACTGATCTAGCAATTTCTCGTAGTTTCATATTCTTCTTTGATGGCAAGAATGTCATTCTGCCAGTTATTGAAGTGTTGCGCAGTATATTAGCACCGAACGGATTTTTTTTACATCGTTTGTTTGAATCCAATTCATTTCCGCAGTTTTTCACTGAAACATATGAACCAAACAAAATTCATCTTAGCTTCTCATCACTATATGAAATGAAATACACAAAAACGCCATTCATCTATCAATTGGTGTGGCTATTAACCAATCGTGATTTACGTCAAGTCTATGAAAGCCTTGCATTCACATGGTTGCAGGAACGGATATTGAAGTTTGAATGGAATTTCACACAACCAATCACAGTAACTGCCCGTGTAAAGGAGAAAGATAATACATGGACGGTTTTACAAATTGTGAATGTAAAGAACAAGCATATTCCATATGAAAATATCTCGATCTCACATCCGGAAATTCAAGATAAAGAGCAGTCAAAAGAGGCAAAAAAATATACATACCATTCTATAAATAAATACGGGGATGAGGAAGGTTTTACGTTAGATGAACAAGTAGATGGATCTACGGAGGATTTTGATTTAGTGCAGATGAATCAATTGAGTCATGAATATACCTCAGTCCCTAGAGTCAAACGGATCAAACGTGAGTTTGCCAAACAACGTTTGGAAGAGGATGAAAATACAAAGAGGTACTATGGTGAGAGTAATTCCATTCGCTCTACAGCAGATAGTGGTGGACAGCAGTTGGCTAGGGGATTGGAACATCAAATGCTGCATGAAGTTAAGACTCAGGGGGAGTTGAAGGACTTTATAAATGTCTTAAAAGTATTGGAACAATATCCAGAGGTAAAAACAATTCAGGCATTTACTGATGTGTTACCAGAAGGCATGGGGGAAAGGAAATATACAAAGTTAAGTGATGGTATTACAAAAAGAAGTTATGTAATTGCTGAAGTATTTATGATAAATGACAATCGTTTCAATGTTATTGAGGTTGAGCGTGAACACCGTCCACTATCAACGATTATTTTAACATCTAATTCCGAACAAAATTGGGGTATGATATATAATTATTTGCTTGTGAACCTTGTTAATGCTTGTGGAACATGGAATAGTAAGTTTCTAAAATCCATTGAAACAAAAGGAATTGGTGTTACAAAGGCAAAGCATAGCAGTAAAGGGGTTCGTCATAGAGCAAAAATTTTGCTAAGCAAACTTTTGTGACTGTTGGGGATATTATTAACATAAAATTAGTCTATTAAATTAAAATAGCTTCATTCAAATGGGGCTATTGACTATAACCCAAGTTGGAATTAAAGTGTCGAAAATATTTTTTCAAACAAGGGGGAAGATTAATGTCCAAGGCATTAAGAGAGTATAAACAATTTCTAAAGAAATACACAGGGGATTTGTCTAATTACGAAATGAAATTGGCCAGTATTATTTTAGACAATTTTACTTCTATTGAAAAATCTAGTAGCGCTGGGGGAAGAAGAGGTAAACTTATCGCTAGTTTAGTAACCGAGCATGGTGATTCAGTCGATGGGCAGTTTTCATTAGATGAAACATCTGAAGCAATAACTGAAGATCAAATCAATCGTCTTTCGAAACTAACTGTAAAAAACTTCAGGGGGTTCTCTGATGAGCATATTTTTGAATTTAAGAACCCCTATACTTTTGTTTATGGTCCTAATGGAAGTGGAAAATCGAGTTTTTGTGAAGCCCTCGAATATGCACTTTTAGGGACAATTCATGAGGCAGATGCAAAGCGAATTGGCCTTGATACATATATTAAGAATGCATATACAGGACGTTCAGAACTACCTGTTTTAAAAGGAGTAAATTCCGAGGATTGTGAAATTGATGTAAAACCAATGCCCCAAGTTAATGAATTTTGCTTTATAGAAAGAAACCGTATAGAAGGGTTTGCCCGAGTCTCCGCTAATACACCACAGGCTCAGCAACAACGACTTGCTGCTTTATTTGGATTAGAGGATTTTAATACCTTTGTTGCGAATTTTAATGAACGGTTTGATAATTATCTTGATTGTGAAGGAAAGCTTGCAAAGAAACTTTCTGAAGAAGAGAAGAAAATCGAATTACATAAACAAAATTTAGAAACTCTGCCTCAAAAAAGAGAAGAGGTACAGCAACAGACAGATGAATTACTTAGCAAGTATACTGATGTTAATACTTTAGAAGAATTAAAAGAAAAATTATCAGGAACGGAAGAAGCAGAGGGACTTATACAAAAAAATAATGCACACATTGCGAGTTTAGGGAATTTAAAAAATATACCGGACCCTGGTATTGAAAAGTTGATGGAAAGTACCCAACGTGTAGACTCACTAATAAAAGAGCGTAATGAGGCAATGGCATCTTTACAGGATTATAAAGACCAAATATCTTTAAAAGATCTGTATACCGCTATTTTACAAAATAAAGATAAATTTCAAGATGTTTGTCCAGCGTGTGAATCAGAGTTATATATAGACGGGAACCTTGCAGTTCCTTTAAACCCTTATTCCCATGCCTCTAAGAAAGTACAAGAATTTGAGATAGCTATAAAACTTGAAACACGAGTAACTCAAATAGATAAGCAGGTACCTAAAGAACTCACGTTTCTTGAAACCACACTCACGCAAATTTTAACGATTGTAGAATCAATAGAATTCCCAAAAAAAGATACCATTGACGCTTTAAATCAACAGATATTGGATGCTAAGGAAGATGGACAAAATTTAAGTGATGCAATAGCAACGACTATCTATTATTTTGATGTTTTTAATGATTTTAAAAAACATCTGATTATTTACAACAAAAAAGTCACGGAAGCTGAGGATGAAATTCAAAAACTAAAAGCAGAAAATAGACGATTAGACGAAGTTCTAGAAGAGATATCAAGAATTCGGACAAGAATAGAATCTATTAATGAAGGTGAAAAGAAGGCAATTGAAGCTGTGGAGGAATTTACCCAGGACAACAAAGAATTAATTAAGCAGGTTGAAAAGGAAAAGCTGTTAGTAGCACGTAATTGCCAATATCATGATGCATATGTTTCACTAAAAGCCCGTTTAATAGAATATAACCGTCAGTTACCATCTGTATTGGCATCTAACTTGAATGCTAAAACAATGGAGTTCTATAACGCAATCAACAGATATGACCATCCATATGATCTTTTGGAAGGTGTCAATCTTCCTTCTAATTCCAGCGAAAAGATAGAAATCCGCTTTAAAAATGGAGGAAACTTAGATGCATTACATGTTTTGAGTGAGGGGCATATAAGGTGCTTGGGTTTATCCATCCTCTTAGCTAAGAATGTACAGGACAATTTGCCAGTAGTAATATTTGATGATGTGGTAAACGCAATTGACGATGAACACAGACGAGGAATTATCGAAACTATATTGGAGAATGACTATATAAAGGATAAGCAACTTATTATTACTACCCATGGAGAAGAATTTGTAAAACAGTTAGAAAATAATATTCCTAAAAAGGATTATACAGAGAAGGTAACACGAATAGACTTTCTTAAAACTGATGAACCCAAAAAAATTACAGTAAAATTAGATCTGCCACGAAATTATTTAGTTCTTGCTCAACAAAGGTTAGATGAAGGTCAACATCGTGATAGCTTAGCGAACGGGAGAAGGTCACTTGAAAGCTTAATCAATAAACTTTGGAAACAGTTAGCCAAAAAATATAACGTTCAATTAAGTGTACCAATGCGTTCTCCTGGGAGGCCACCGGAATTAATGTCAACTGCTCAAGCACTAAGAAAGTTTATTTCCAAGAATAAAATAGATGGATATGAGAATGTAGTTTCATCGTTAAACGTTTTGTTGGGAATGGAGAACAAGCATCCTTTCGAATGGAACTACCTTAATAAGGGAACACACGAAGAGGAAAGAACGGAGGAATTTGACAGAACAGTTGTCAAAGAAATGATAGAGTTATTAGAACAAATCGATGATACTATAATGAACAGGTAGGCTGATTGCCCCCAAAAATTATGTGACCAGAAATTCACAAATCTTAGAAATAATACTTTGATGGGGGATTAGTACCTTTCATTTGATTAATGATCTTAATCATCGAAATCATCCCCTTCTAGTGTTCACATTTCTTATAAGTGAACTCGCCCCAGTCTGACAAGGTTGATAAAATCTTTGACTTTTAATAACAAGCTGGTTATAATACTATGTGTATATCTAAATTTTAAATTGTTTTAAGGAGGATTATTAAAAAATGACACATGCTATGAGACTTCGTTTCCCAACTTTGAACCAGTAATTAAATACGTTCAAAGACTCTGCTTGTGTGTGCAGAGTAAACGGGATAAGTCTGTCTTTTTTTAATAATCTTTCATTTCGTATAAAATATGTAATGTAAGGAAAGGTGGATTTTTCTACCTTTCTTTTTTCATTAATGTATACTTCTTTTTCCTTTGCAAAAGGAAGGTTTATTTTTGATGACGGCTATCTTGACTTCTCACTTAATCTAATGAGAATAGGTTTTCTTCCCCTTTACTCTAAATCACAGGCAAACAGTCTGTGGTTTTTTTATGTTCTTAAAATTGATTGGGAGGCTTTTATATGATGACATTACTTTATTATTGATACGAGTTTCGTTCATCTAACAAACTCGTATCGATAAAAATCGATACGTAAAAAATTAGGAGGTATCGATTAAAATGAAAAGCAAAAAATGGAAACAGAAATTTTTTGCAATATATACAGGACAGTTCTTTTCTTTATTAAGTAGTGCAGCTGTTCAATTTAGTATTATTTGGTGGCTGACGGATACAACAGGTGGTTCGCCACTGGTACTGACGCTGGCAGGTCTTGCTGGGTTTTTACCACAAGCATTAGCAGGTCCATTTGCAGGGACAATTACGGACCGTTATTCACGAAAATTGATGATGATTCTGGCAGATATGACCGTCGCACTTGGAAGTTTAATCTTATTTACAACGTTGTATTTTTATGAGGCAAGCATCACATTTGTAATACTTGTTTTGGCTATTCGTTCATTAGCAACTGCATTTCATATGCCGGCAATGCAAGCATCTATTCCACTGCTTGCACCCGAAGAACATCTTACAAAGGTTGCTGGTTGGGGACAGACAGTAAGTTCCATATCCAATATTGCAGGTCCGGCAGTTGGGATGTCATTACTAGCTGCAAGCTCAATTGAGTGGGTGTTATTGTTAGATGTTCTTGGTGCGGTTATTGCAAGTAGTATTTTACTATTTATTTACATCCCAAAGGTACAAAGAACAGAATTAATAGACCCTACCAGCATTCTTGTTGAAATGAAAGAGGGGTATGACGCACTTGTAAAGCATCCCGTCTTGTTAAAGCTAACGTTCGTTATGACGGTTGTTGCGGTGTTATACATTCCGCTAGGCACTTACTTTCCACTTATAACACGGAATTATTTTGAAAAGGGTGTTGTCGAGGCTGGAATCGTAGAGATTGTTTTTGCTGTTGGTTTAATAATGGGAGGTTCACTACTAGGTGTACTGGGAGATCGATTTGATAAAGTTAAAACAATGGCAGCAGGAATGATGTTGATGGGCGTTGCATTATTTATTTCTGGTTTACTCTCACCATCATTTTTCTATGTTTTTATTGTTCTGGCTGGTTTAGTCGGTTTGTCTGGACCATTGTTTTCAGCACCATTCTATGCCTTTATCCAGACAGAAATTGAGCCTCATTTACTGGGGAGAGTTTTTAGTTTCGTGACAAGTCTCTCGTTATTAGCGACACCAATTGGCTATGCGGTAGCTGGAGTATTGATTGAATTAACAAGTGTTGCCGTACTATTTTCTATAATTGGTGTCTTAATTATAATAAATGGAGTTATAACAATAAGGGCGAAATAGGAGGATAAATACGATGCAATTTTTATTATTCTTTTGATGCGGGCTGGATTGAGAAGCGCGTATCGATCGTGAGCTATCGATACGAAATCACTATATTTCGGGAGGTAGCTAAGATGGAACAAATATGTTTTGAATTAGAAAATGTTGAAGTGACCTATTTAGATAAAAAGGTATTAGAGATTGGACGTTTAGCAGTCCATCAATTTGATCGAATCGGTATCGTTGGGAAAAATGGAGCAGGGAAAAGTACTTTACTAAAGTTACTTGCAGGTATCGTTCAACCATCAAGGGGAAAAGTAAATCGTCATGTAGATTTCGGGTATTTTGAACAAGTAGAGGCTCCAAAAACCCGTGAGGCTGATCCTCGGTTACTGGGGAAATTGCATGTATCAGACGCTGCTGATGGGCTAAGTGGTGGTGAACAGACAAGGCTGAAGCTTGCACAATTGTTCACACACTACTACGAATCCCTATTAATTGATGAACCGACGACACATCTGGATCAGGATGGTATTACTTTTCTACTCGATGAACTTATGTACTACTATGGTGCGCTAGTGCTGATCAGTCATGACCGTGCTATATTAGACGAACTCGTTACAACAATTTGGGAAGTAGATGAAGGAAAAGTAACCGTATATTCTGGAAATTACAGTGAATATATGGCCCAGAAGGGGTTGGCGCATGAGCAACAAATCCAAGCGCATGAACAATACGTGAAAGAAAAGAGCCGACTCGAAAGAGCGGCCCAGGAAAAGATGAAAAAGGCTGAGAAAATAGCTAAATCATCTGCGTTGTCGAAAAAAGAATCGAAGACAAAAGCAAATCGCATGTTTGAGACAAAGTCAAAAGGCACGAGTCAAAAAGCCATACAGCGTGCGGCAAAAGCAGTTGAGCAGAGAGTGGAACAACTAGAGGCTGTGGAGGCTCCAAAAGAGGAACAATCGATTCGTTTTCATCAGGCAAATGCGCTTCAATTACACAATAAGTTTCCGATTATGGCAGATCGTTTAACGCTAAAGGCAGGGAATAAAACGCTTATTGAAGAATCAAGTTTTCAATTCCCATTAGGTGATACGATTGCGATTACAGGAAAAAATGGTTCGGGCAAAACAACGTTGATTCATTATATTTTACAACGGGGGAAAGGAATTACTATTTCGCCAAAGGCTGTCATAGGATCTTATGAACAAATGGGTTATCAATTTCGTAAAAATGAAACGGTATTAGACTATATGAAAGATAGAAGCGATTATCATGAGAGTAAGATACGATCTGTCCTTCACGCCATGAGTTTTACAGGAAATGACTTAAAAAAGAATGTCCGTAATTTAAGTGGTGGGGAGGCAATCCGTTTAGTACTGTGTCAACTCTTCTTAGGAAGATATAATGTGTTAGTTTTGGATGAGCCAACAAACTTTCTAGATGTTTTTTGTATTGAAGCATTAGAGCAATTTTTGGAAGGATACGAAGGTACAGTCCTTCTTATATCACATGATAGGACATTTGTTGATCGTGTAGCTGATAGTGTATATGTCATAGAGGATAAACAATTGAAGTTGAGAAATTAATATTAAAAGGAGCAGGGGAAACTCTGCTCATCATCTGAGCCAAATCAGCCGACCTTCGGTTCTTTTTATTTGACACAAGGATTGAAACTAAAGTGGAAATGAGGTTTTGAAACAAAGTATGATCAATTATATTAAGTTTGATAAAATGTTCTGTGAAAAATGTTTCTTGTATTCAGTAATCGATATTTAATTGAATACCAATGAAACCAATATAAACGTACATTATGCGAACAAAATCAGAGGAGAGGAGTTTGTAGTTGATGAGCAATTTGAGTAACGATAAATTACCAAAACAAGCGATGCAAGCATTAAAAATCGTAGGGGAGTTGCTTGGAAGTTCGATAGTCGGGGTATATCTATTTGGCTCTGCAGTAAAAGGTGGCTTGCGCATTAACAGTGATGTTGATGTCCTAGTGGTAGTGAATCATCGCTTATCTGAGGTGAACCGAAAAAATCTAACAGACAGACTAATGCTTATATCTGGAAAGATAGGAAATAAGGATTCTGTGCGACCACTTGAAGTCACATTTATAAATCATAAAGATGTCATCCCTTGGCAGTATCCTCCAAGAAATGAATTCATCTATGGTGAATGGCTTAGGAACGATTTTGAGAAAGGACAAATTCAGGAGTCATCCTATGACCCTGATTTGGCTATTGTCTTAGCACAAGCGCGAAAAAATAGCGTTTCTCTATTCGGTCCCCCTGCTTCAGATATACTTGCTCCCGTTCCGATAACAGATATTCGAAGGGCAATTAAGGAATCTTTACCAGAATTAATTGAAGGGATTAAGGGAGACGAACGTAATGTAATTTTAACTCTGGCTCGAATGTGGCAGACAGTGGCTGTTAGTGAAATCTCCCCAAAGGATGTAGCTGCAGAATGGGCTATAACTCGTTTACCTAATGAACACGCACATTTACTTGAAGCAGCTAGAAAAGCTTATCGCGGAGAGTATGTTGATAAGTGGGAAAAGGTGGATTCCGAGGTGATAGAGCTTGTTAATTATATGAGGAACTCTATAGAGTCTCATTTATAGCATCTGAGCAAGTTCTCGGAAAAACCACGATTATCATCAAACGAGAGCTAATCAGGAATAAGTATTAGCGCCCAAAGGAACATTTTATTGAATAAGATTGGAGTGAAACATTATGGCAACTGTAGATAGTTTAATTCAAGACATAAAAGAAGAACTAGATGGACTGCCAGGTGTAGTAGGAGTCGTGTTAGGTGGATCTAGGGCAAGAGGGACTCATAGTCCGAATTCTGATATAGATATTGGAATTTACTATGATGAATCAAAAGGATTTAATACCAATGATATAGAGAAATCAGCATTCAATCTAAATGACGAAAAAAAAGATCATTTAATCACTTACTTAGGTGAATGGGGCGAATGGATAAATGGTGGTGGCTGGTTAGTTGTACATGGTTACCATGTAGATTTTATTTTTCGTGATATCAAACGAGTCAGTAAAGTTATTGATGATTGTCTGTCAGGTCTAGTATCCATTCATTATCAAACAGGACACCCTCATGGTTATTTGAATGCTATGTATATGGGTGAATTAGCTATTTGTAAAGTATTATCTGACCCTGAAGGCACATTAAATAATTTTAAAAAGAAAATGGAGCCCTATTCCAAGAAATTTAAAGAAGCGATGATTCAGTATTTTTCTTTTGAAGCTTCATTTTCCCTTATGTTTATGGAAACCAATGCTAATAAAGATGATATTTCATATGTGATGGGACATTGTTTTCGAAGTATTTCTTGCTTGAATCAAGTTCTCTTTGCGAAGAACGAGGTGTACTGTATCAATGAAAAGAAGGCTGTAGCCATGATTCAAGGTTTTTCGATAAAGCCTATAAACTACAAAAAACGAATCGATGAAATTGTTTCTCTTCTTTCAACAGATAGCGATAAGACAAATCAAGCTGTAGAAAACTTAAAAGAATTAAATTCTGAAATAGAAGCATTATAAATCTTCCAGAGTAACTGTTTTTGGAGGGAGGGTGTAATCAATGAAGAAAGCAGAGAAAATAGCCTCCTAAATAAGAAATTAGTAAAATTTAGGAGGCATACAATAATGAGTTTTAACAGGATTAACTTAGAGAATTGGCATCGAAAGGAATATTTCGAACATTATTTGAATCAACAAACAACGTTCAGCATGACGTCTGAGATAGATATTAGTATTTTATATAAAAATATAAAAAAATTCGATTTCAAGTTTTATCCAACCTTCATCTACATGGTAACAAACGTCGTGAATAGCAATACTGCATTCAGAAAATCTTTTGATAACCAGGGGTGTTTAGGTTACTGGGAAAAGTTAAATCCAAGTTACACTATCTTTGATGAAAGTTCAGAAGCTTTCTCAAGTATTTGGACAGAAGTAACTGACAACTTTAAACAATTCCATAAGGATTATGAAGAGGATTTAAATAAATTTAATGGTTTGGGAGGTTTATTCCCAAAATCTCCTGTTCCTGATAACACTTTTCCTATATCGATGATCCCGTGGAGTTCGTTTACTGCTTTTAACCTTAATATAAATAATGGAGGTAATTTTCTTTTCCCAATTATTACAGCGGGTAAGTTTGTGAAAAAAAAGAATGGTATATTTCTACCAGTGTCTTTACAAGTTCATCATGCTGTTTGTGATGGTTATCATGCAGGATTATTTATGAATAGTCTTCAGAGTTTATCGGATCAGTCCCATGAGTGGTTATTAAGGTAAATATTCTGCAATACGATCGGCGCGATTGTGGGACAACGTAGGTAGAAAATGATCAAACTTTTTTATAAAAACCTAATTTAAAACTGCTGGAGAAGAATCCATTTTGATCAATCTTTTTTCAAAATGGATTCTTTTTATTTATCGTAAAATATGGGTTTACAAGGTATTTTTGTTCAAACTTTATTTTAAAGCTACATTAAAGAGCGTATAAAAAAATTATTACCACATCCAAGAAGTTTTGAGAACTCTAGGATGTGGTATTTCTTTTTCTCAATTAAGTTATAAAATGTCATTTTCGTAGATAAGAGGATTATATGTGCTAAACTTTACTCAGACAATAACGTTAATCGTTTATTTAAAGGAGGAGTAATCATGTATTTAGAAATTTATCTTTATCCAGTACTAGAAGAAAACAAAGAACAATTTTTAAAAATTAATCAAGCAGCTGAACGTATTTACAAAGAATATGGTGCGATTGAGAGCGAAACATTTACAGCTGCATCTATTCAGCCCGAATATGGTTGTGCAGGAATGGTATCTGCAGTTGAACTCCATGAAAATGAGATCCTGATGATGGAGATTAACCGGTACCATAGTAAGGCTCATCATCGCAAGGTTTTGGAGAAGGTTGATAACGATGAGCGGATTGAGGATTTATATAACCAAGTGACAAAGGTAATCGATGTGAGCAGAACTGTTCGTGGTGAATTCGGATAAAAATAACAAAAAATGAATTCAGCCTCCGTATTTTGGCCCTTTAACGGAATAAGAATAAGAATTTTAAGTAAGGATAGGACAGATAATAATCTAAAAAGGATGATTTAGTATGAATACGGAAGTAACGACGAAATTTAAAATTAATAAACCTGCCCATGAGGTGTTTGAGGCCATTGTAGATCCTGTGAAGATCGGGAATTTTTGGTTCTCATCGAGTTCTGAAAGATGGGAAAAGGGCAAGATGATTACATTGAGATATAATGAGTACGATGCTGAAGGGGATATAAATGTACTAGATGTCATTGACAATAAGAAAATTGTGTTCTCATGGGGAGAAACGGTGGTTACAATTACACTAAAAGAGGATGAAACTGGTACAATTATTGAAATTAATGAATCTGGTTTATCAGAAGATGATCCTGAGGTAGTAGCTAAAATGATGGGCCAAAAAGAAGGTTGGGTATATATGTTAAGCTGCTTAAAGGCTTATTTAGAAAATGACGTTAATACCTTGAGAGCATCATTAATTCATTAATAAATATGGTCCTATTAGTTCGAAACTATTTTTAGGCAAACATGAACCTGACCAATGGGGGAAGAATATTTCCAAAGTGATTTTCATGGCGACATTTATTATTAGTGAATCACACCATATACGGATAATTTTGCGGAATAACAGTGGTTTGAAATAATAAATGAATAACCTCTTTATTAATTGGAAAATAAAGAAGAGGTGATTAAAAGTGAAAAGATATTTAGTCTTATTAATGCATTTACTAATAGGCGATACTTCAAAAAAGGAGGTATCGCCTTAATTGTTCTTAAAGTAAAGGAAGTTAATAAACTTTATCCTAAGTTAGCAGCGAGTATAGGTGAAAAAAATTATAGGAGAATTCGATGGATAAACAAATAAAAAAGATAACTGGTAACAACTATGAAAAATTTAGTAAACTAGCAAATTCCGCATTCGAGGGGTTAAATGCTGATAAATGGCTTGAAAACCATATCAAAGAAACCACAAAAGAAAGTTTATATGGCGTGTTTAAAGAAGACAATTTATTAGCAGGTATGAGGACTTTTGATTTTGAAATGAATTATTCGTCAACTCCCATTCGTGTTGGTGGAGTAGGGATGTTAGCCGTTGATATGTTACATAAAAAAGAAAAAAACGCTTATCAATTATTACAGTATTTTTTAAAATTAAATTCAGAGGCAAAGGTTAATCTGGTTATGTTAAACCCATTTAAAGTTAGTTTCTATAAAAAAATGGGATTTGGTATTGGGACAAAGAATTATCAATTCTACTTAAATCCAAATGAGTTTCCTAACTATAAAGAAAAGAGCAAATTGAAGGAGATAACTGTTGAGGAAAGAGGGCAAATTCTTGATTGTTATAATAGGGTTTATTCCCGAACACACGGTATGACGAAAAGATTTCCTTTTGAAAGGGAATTGAATAGACCTTTTTGGTTTGGAAGGGTAATTGGTTATGTAATCGAAGGAGAAGTTAAGGGTTATTTTGTGTATAGTATCGAGGAAAAAGATTTACATATTCACGAACTTTTCTTTGAGTCTCCAGATGTGATTAGAGAATTCTCAACTTTCCTTAATAGTCAATCAGACCAAATAAAGCGAGTAATCATTAACTCTAATTTTGACGAAATCCTACATTTTGTAAACTCTCCAGAAAGCGGAGAAACAACAATGGTTGATTTTACTTCTTCCCCTGACTATAAACACATTGCAAATGTAGGAACCGGGATCATGTATCGAATTATTAATTGCCTTGATTTTTTTGAGGAACTAAAAGAAAGACAGCACCTTTTTAACCCTGGTATTACAATCTCAGTTAAACTTGAAATTAGAGATGAATTCTTTCCCATAAACTCTTCGCCCTTTATTTTGAACATTAAAGGAGGAAGAATTGTAGACATCAAAGAAGATGGTCCAGTTGATGTTGAATTAAGAATGAATATAGCAGAGTTTTCTTCTTTGGTGATGGGAGTCGAGAATGCGTACTCTTATTTAAAATGGGGATTGATGGAGATTTCAGATGTAAGTTATATGAAAATAATAAATTCGCTTTTTCAAACTGATAGTAAACCTATGATTACGAAAGCTTTTTAGTATTTTTTTGTTTTTTGGGCAAATTTTATAAAATTGCGAATTCCCCTTCCAGATTATGTTACAATTTTAATAGATTTGTAATAAGACAGGTAACCTCAATAAATGAAAATGCATATTCTTATGCAATCCTTCACTTTAGAAATAAGAAAACTATGCCTTTACAATGAGCAGATTTTCTGTTGATCTTTTACAAACATAAATTGTCCACTTGAAAATGGTAACTAGGGGGAACATGATGAGAAGACAAATAGCTATCATCGGAATTTTTGTGCTGATTTTTACTTTTTTAGGAATAGATTATACATATACAGCACATGCCGACGAACAGGTTAGACTGGAAATAAAAGTAGACGCGGGTTTAAATGGTAAGGCGAAAAGGTCTAAAAGTTATCCTGTCACGTTAACGGTTACCAACAGCAAACAGGATTTCACAGGAGATCTTGTCGTTACATTGCCGTTTGGTAACAAAGTAATTCCCTTAGACATTGCGTCTGGGACAACCAAAACCATTTCCTTCACGGTACCTGCTATAGAGGAAATGGGCGGGTTTGGACTAGGACCAAATCAAAATACCGAGCAATTTCATTTATACGAGGATAGTTGGGAAGATGGTAAAAAGGTTCCTGTCGATTCAAGCTTGAAACTGTCCCCTGCATACATAACATCTGACAAATTGGTGATTGGTGTCCTTTCAGATCGACCAGACAGTTTGAATTATGTAAAACTTACATCATTTTATGGTAATAATCCTGAAGTACTCGCAATGAAGGAAGACGATATTCCGGAAGAATCAGAGGGGCTACACGTTCTTGATTTACTTGTTATCAATGATTATTCAGTTGCTAAACTACCCGAACAGAAGCAGGAAACGATTAAAAATTGGGTCCAAAATGGCGGGTCACTTGTTGTAGGCAGTGAACCAGGATTGAAGCAGCAATTCGGTAAGCTTGCGGAATTGTTGCCAGTAACAATTACAGGGAAAGAAACTGTTCAAAAAATACAGGGCTTTAAAAAGCTTTATAAAAAACCAATTCAGGGCGATAACCTTGAGCTTTTTACAGGTCAAGTCGATAAGACTGCTGCTGTCTTGTATCAAGAAGGTTCTATTCCTTTAGTGGTTGAGAAGAACATTGGTAATGGGACAATTACCCAATTTACGTTTGACTTAGGGCATCCGTCACTGTCGGATTGGAAAGGCAATGATCCCCTATGGCAAGCAGTGGGGGACATTAATAGTAATAGCAATCCACAAGTTAGGAATGTATATCCAGGAGAGGACTTAGGGAACATTGTCAGAACATTTCCGAGCCTGGCGAATTTTAACTTTTTAACACTTTCCTTGTTATTTGCAGGATACTTACTAGTAATACTCCCTGTGCTCTACTTTGTTTTAAAGCGAATGGATAAACGGGAGTGGGCATGGATTATCATTCCTGTGTTGGCGATTGTTTCAAGTGTTGGTTTGTATGCAGTTGGCGCAAAAGACCGTGGAGGCGCAGTGAAAACGAATCTGGCGTCTATAATTTCCGTTAATGAACAGGGGCAGGGAAGTGGAGAAGGAGCTATAGCTTTGTTGTCCAAAGGTTCTGGATCGTATAAGTTATCCGTAGACAGTGCTTTTGATCCATTTCCTGCCGAACGATATTACGATTTACCACAACAACAGTCATATACAGAGTTACCTATGGTTGAAACAAAAGGAAAAAAAGCAGCCGTTTCTTTTCGTAACGTTGAGTTTTGGACACCTAGAAGTGTTGAAGTAAATTATCCTGTTAAGAAGTACGGTCAATTTGCACCAGAGTTGAAAATTGCAAATGATAAAATGACAGGAAAAATCACCAATAATTTTGACCATGCCTTTCAGGAAATATACTTGATCAGCGGAAGCGATTATTGGAAAATCGAGGGGCTTGCTGCTGGTGAAACAAAAAAGGTACGTTTTAATGTGAAAAATAAATCCTTTTTCCAACAACCAACTGAGCAAGTTGCCTATCAATTATTTGGACAACCAGGACAAATGGGACGACAGAATGATGAGCAATTAAAGTCTGCTCTTCTATCCAATGCCATTAGAAATCATATGGATAGTAACCGTAATACACCGCTGATAGTTGGGTTTACAGATGAATCACTGTATCCGGTAACTGTAAACGGGGAAGAAGCTGCACAGAACAATCTGCACCTGTTTGTTCAACCAGTTGCGATTCAATTACCGGAAAATGAAACAAGTTCACTCACATCAAAAATTAAACTGCCAGAGGTATCTGCTAAGACGGGGCAGATTTTTCACAATGGTATCGTGCAGGGTGAGCCATTCTTTGATGCGAGCGGTGGAACATACCTTTTAACGTATAAACTGCCGGAAACACTAATTGACCTTTCATTTACGTTAAAGGAATTAAACATCAGTATTAAAAATCGACGAAATGACATCACTTTTTCACTATATAACGCACAAAGTGATGCTTACGATACGATTGATCAAAAATTGGCTACATTTAACAAAAAGGTTAACGAGAAATATCTCCATGACCATGCAATCGTAATTAGGGTAAGTTCAGCTGCCGATGGTCCAGTAGAAGTTCCGGCTGTTACTGTAGAAGGAGTGATAAACCCATGATTGAGATACAGAATTTAACAAAACGATACGGCACATTTACAGCACTTGACAATCTAACATTGACTATCGAAAAAGGAACCGTTTTCGGGTTTGTCGGTCCAAATGGTGCAGGGAAATCAACGACGTTTTCTATTTTGGCAACGCTTTTAGCTCCTAGTTCTGGCAAGGCATACATTAATGGTTACGATGTTACCAAAAATCCGAAGCAGGTTCGACGACATATCGGATATGTGCCTGATTTCTTTGGTGTTTATGATCAGTTTAAGGTACACGAATATCTGGATTTTTACGGTGCAAGCTATCGTATTCCAAGTGAAGAGAGAAAAGTGATCATTCCCCAATTATTGGAACTTGTCAATTTGACGGACAAAACCGATTCGTATGTTGACCTGTTATCAAGAGGGATGAAGCAGCGTCTTTGTCTGGCGAGGGCATTAATTCATGACCCGGAAGTATTAATATTGGATGAACCTGCTTCAGGTCTTGATCCGCGTGCGAGGGTTGAGATGCGGGGTATATTAAGAGAATTGAAGATTATGGATAAGACAATCATTATTTCGTCTCACATTCTTCCAGAGTTGTCAGAGCTCTGTGATGAGTTGGGGGTTATTGAAAATGGTCAATTGATTGCACATGGAAACGTCAGCCAAATTGAAAAGCAGTTGCAGGCACAAAAAATTCTATTGGTCACGGTAAAGGATGGCGTGGAGCAGGCTATCTCATTTTTTGAGGATGACCCGAATGTCCTTGAAATTGGACGTGATGAACAGAATATGCGACTTCTGCAGTTGTCTTATCTGGGAAACGATGAGGAACAGGTATCATTATTAAAACAAGCCGTGGGCAGTGGGATAGCAATCCTCACACTTTCGCAAAAGCAAACGAATTTGGAAGATATCTTTATGGAAATTACCAAGGGGGGTGAGTAAATGAGCAAGCTACAGTCATTATTTATTAACCCAGTGTTAAATAAGGAAGTAAAACTAAGATTTAGATCGTTCAAAAACTTTTTGGGTATTTTTCTTTTCCTGGCAGTTTGTGGCGCGGTTTGTCTGGCATTTATCTATGTGGAAACAAACTATTCCTATGATAGTTTTACCGCTTCAGATAGCAAAAATTTATTTATGCTACTTTCGATGGGACAGCTTGGTTTAATCGTCTTTATTACCCCAGGACTAACAGCTGGGTCGATTAGTGGAGAGCGGGAAAAGCAAACCTTGAATATTATGTTGACAACCCAGCAATCATCAACATCGATTATTTTAAGCAAGCTTTTTTCATCACTTCTATTTCTAATGTTAATGCTAGTAGCATCACTGCCATTTTACAGTATAGTATTCCTGTATGGTGGGGTTTCTCCACAAATGGTACTTATAATGTTTGGTTACCAATTATTAACGATGCTGGCAATAGGTAGTATTGGAATCATGTTCTCGACGCTTATTAAGAAAACAATGGTATCTACCATTACCACCTATGGATTTATGCTACTGTTAGTAGTTGGAACGTTTATTTTGTTTTTAATTCTGATGCAATTAATTTTTGGAGCATCTCAGGGACAAATGGGAGGCGGAACCCAAACGAATATTTTGCCGTACCTTGTGTTGATGTTTAATCCGGCGGCTGCGATGGTTGCTTCGTTTGATATGCAAATGTTTGCTTATCAATTTCAGCAGCTTGGAATTGACTGGCCACTTTGGATTGGGTTCACGCTTGTTTATTTCACACTTACATTGATCACTTTACTGATTGCAATTAAACGGTTGAGGCCAAGTACAAAGACAAGGAAAAATGAATCAAAGAAGGTGTAGTGTATGGAACAGCGTAATCAGTTTTTTCAACTACTAAAAGAAGTGAAAAGAAAACTGTGGCTACATGTTGCAGTACGTATCTTGTATACCGCCTTACTGGCATGTGCAGGGCTAACATTGCTATGGATTGTGGCAGGCAGGTTTTTCGTGATTCTGTATCTGGATACGACAATTCTGATCACCATAGGGCTGATTGTTGCTGTTTCGATTACCTCTCTTTTTTGGAAAAAACCGGATGTGCTTGCCGCAGTCAGAAAGTTTGACCAGGAAGGGCTCCATGACCGAGCAATGACTTTTTATCAATTTCGAGATGAAACATCGTCTATTGTTGAGTTACAACGAAAAGATACGCTGAAAAAAATGAAACAGGTATTACCAGATATCAAGCAAGAGAAAGCTGACTGGTTCCAGTGGAAGAAGCTGACAGTGGCTGTTATTCTGTTGCTGCTTGCTTATATTGGCGTTCTTTTTCCAAGTCACACGATGAAAATTGCTCAAGACAAGGAAGATGAACTGGAAATTGTAAAAGAAAACCAAGAAAAAGTTGAACAGTTCACGGAAAAACATCAGAAAAAAGTCGGTGAAAAAGCAGACGAAAAACTGGAGAAGCTTCTTAATGAAGTTAAAAAAGAAAAGGAAGCTGGAGAGTTAAAGGAAGATTTGCTGCATGCTGAAAAGCAACTGAACGAGCTGAAGGAACAGTTCAAAAAAAGTCAAAAGCAGTTAAATGAGGTAGCAGCACAAATAAAGAAAGAAGGATTAAACAACCTGGCGAAAGCTATTAGTCAAAGAGACCCAAATCAATTGGAAAAACAAATGGAAATGCTGCAGAAAGAAATAGACGGTTTTAATCAGAAAGAATTAAAGGCTTTGCAAGAAAAATTGCAGGCTGCAGCCAAAGCGATGAACATGGAAAATAAATACTTTTCGAAAGGTGATTTATCCAAGGAAGAGCTGAAGCAGTTAATGACGAAGCTAGAAAAAAACCTGAAGAATCTGGCCAAAGATGCTGGAAATATGCCAAAGCTAGCTGCCGCTCAGCAGGAACTACAACAGCTTGCCATGAATATGAACCAACAATTGGCAGCTGCTGGTCTTGGTACACCGGGGTCACTCACATTTTCAAGTGGCGCTTCTTCAACAGGCAGTACACCTAGGGCAAGTAATCAATCAGGTAAGCCTGGACAAAATGGGAAAAAAGGATCCGGCTCTGGAAGCGGGAGTGGCTCAGGGTCAGGGAGTGGCACAGGATCTGGAAGCGGTTCAGGAAAAGGATCTGGAAGCGGCTCGGGTTCAGGCAGCGGCACTGGAACCGGTTCAGGAAGTGGTGGAAATGGAGCGGGGTTAGGTGCCGGCAACCACAACTTAACCGTACCTGAAAAACTGGACGGCAAGCAAAACAAAGAGGTGGATACAGGTGAATTGGGTTCAGGGTCAAGTGAGCAACAACTTGCTCCAGGTGCACCAATTCTTCCAGGGGAAGTGCGTTCATATGACAAGGTTTATCAGCACTATGAAAATACGTATCGCGAGGCGTTGGAACGAAATGACTATCCAGATCATTTACAGAAAATAATTAAGGATTACTTTTCCGATATCAAGCCGGTGAGAGGAGCGAATTAAGATGGAAACATTAAATGAACACGAACTGATGGAAGTTAAGGAACGGATGGAATCAGTGAAAACGGAAATCAGCCGTTTCATCGTTGGACAGCAAGACGTGGTTGAACAGCTTTTATGGGGAATCTTTGCTGGAGGACACGTGTTGCTGGAGGGGCTGCCAGGACTTGGGAAAACAATGCTGGTTCGAAAAATTTCTGAAGTAATGGATTTGCAATTTTCACGTGTACAATTCACTCCGGATTTAATGCCGACCGATATTACGGGGACAAACATGATTCAACCAAACGAACAAGGAGGACAGTCGTTTACTTTCCATCCTGGTCCGCTATTTTCCAATATCGTTCTAGCGGATGAAATTAACCGTGCAACACCGAAAACCCAAAGTGCATTGCTTGAAGCGATGGGGGAGCGAACGGTTACTGTAATGGGGGAAATGCATACATTGCCCGAACCGTTCTTTGTACTCGCCACGCAAAACCCGATCGAACTGGAAGGGACATATCCGCTGCCAGAAGCACAAATGGACCGGTTTATTATGAAAATTGATGTTGCTTATCCTACCCGTGATGAACTGAAGGAAATAGCAGTACGCACAACAGGAGCAGTGGTTCAGACGTTAGAAAAGTTTGTTGATGATTCCTTTGTTGTACATGCCCAGCAACTGGCCAAACATTTGCTAGTGGCAGATAACGTGTTGGATTATGCCGTTAACCTCACGATGGCGACCCATCCAGATAATGAGTATGCAACAGAAGATGTAAAGAAATACGTTCATTATGGCTCGGGGCCAAGAGGACTACAAAGTTTAATCGCCATTGCAAAAGTGCGCGCGTTATTTGATGGACGGTACAACGTGTCAAAGGGAGACATCAAAAAGGTGGCATGTTCCGTGCTGCGTCATCGTTTGTTTTTAAATTTTGAGGGAGAAGCAGAACAAGTGGACAAAGATCACCTGATTGCTGAATTGCTTAAAGCAGTAGAGGAAGATACACCAAAGGTTAGGTAACATGGCATGATCAAGCACACGTGAAGAAAGGTTGTGATCCGGTGGGTACACTCTTATCACCAGTCCTGTCAAAGCGTCTAGCTAATTTTAAACTTACTTCCAAGCGAATTGTCCGTGGTGGTCATAAGGGTGAGCGACGATCACAGCGACAGGGATCATCCCTTGAATTTTCCGATTATCGTCTGTATAGCCCCGGCGATGACCTCAGGCAAATCGATTGGAATACATATGCAAGAACACAAAAGTATTATATTAAGCGCTTTTTGGATGAGCAGGAGCTGGCAGTTTCTGTTTATTTAGACTGTACCAAATCAATGGGTGTCACGAATGAGAAGTGGAAGCGGGCAAAACAATTGGCAGCCGTATTCACCTTTTTGACTTTAGCAAATGCTGACAGGTTAAGTTTTATACCAGTTGGGTCCCCATCTGACATTTATCCCTATACAAAAGGAAGGGCTATGACGAATAGAGTAATAGATTTTATTGAAAAGACGTCCTTATCAAATAGGGAAGAACGGTTTGGTCAGCATCTGATCAGGAAAGCAAGCAAAGGTAAAAAGGGAAGTCTTACTGTTCTAATAAGTGATTTTTTGGATGACCCCGCTGATTTATTTGCGGCAATTAAGAAAATGCAGGCACGACGTCAGCAGGTATTACTTGTGCAAGTGTTATTGCCCGAAGAAGCGGATCCCAACTACATTGGCGATCTTCAGCTTATTGACATCGAAACGGCTGGACTTCGTGAAGTATCGATGTCGCCAAAGGTTATCGGCAATTACAAGCAATTATTTGAAAATCATATGGAAACCATTCAATCGTTTTGTCAAAAGCGGGGGATGGACTTGATTTACTGTCCAACTGCAACCAGCCTGGAAGAAACAGTTTTTTCAACATTATTACGTAATGGCTGGATAGGGAGGTGAAGGCATGGGGTTTTTGGCACCGGTTTCTTTCTGGTTGTTAAGTGCTGTTCCAATTTTACTGTTATTCTATTTTTTCAAGAAGCAGTATGATCAGCAAACCGTTTCGTCTATCTATCTATGGGAACGGACTCTAAAGGAATGGGAGTCCGATCACTGGTGGAACAAACTGCAGAAGAACCTATTACTATTACTACAGCTACTGATTCTATTATTTCTAATTTTTGCATTGACTAGGCCCTATCTTATGGGGGATGAGATAAGCGGCGATCATTTGGTTATTGTTGTGGATTCATCTGCAACCATGATGGCTGAACAAAACGGTGAAAGGAGATTTGCTAACGCGAAACAAGAGGCACAGCAGCTGATTGAACAGTTGGGTGATGGTCAAAAGGTTAGTGTAATCGATGCCAAAAAAGACCCCGTCCTGGTGGTTTCCAAACAGACGGATCATGCTGTAGCTCGTGAAAAAATGGAAGCATTGCAGATGTCTTATCAGCATGAAAATCTGAGTGACAGCCTTCAACTTGCCCAATCACTGATTCAACAGGGTACGGGTGAGGTACACGTTTTTACGGACAATCTCACAAAGAAAAGCCTGACTGATCAAATGCTTTCCAGCTCAATTACAGTCCACAACAGCAAAGTATCACAAGAGAACTTCTCAATTACAGCGTTTGGTGTTAAACAAATGGGCAATCAAGCTTCTGCCATTGTGACCGTAAAAAATGAATCGTCAGAAGTAGCTGAAATTGCATTATCAGTCCGTCATGACGGAGATGTACTGAAGCAATTAACAGAAAAAGTCCCAGCAAACGGCCAACAGACAATTCAACTCAATGGTTTACCAGTGCATGACTACTATCAAGTGAAAACTAATGATGATGCTTATTCGCTCGATAATGTAATGTATGCTTTGCTGCCAAAACAGCAATCTCCTGTTGTCTATTTAGCGGGTGATGTCAATCCGTTTATTAAACAGGCGCTTCTTTCAGCTGGCATCGAGGTAACAACCGTACCCAAAGATGAGAATGGAAAATATTCTTTTCCAGAACAAAAGCGTCAATCCATTTACCTATTATCCGGAGTTGGAGTTGACCAATGGCCAGCTGGACCGAAATTGGTTTTTTCCCCTGCTACAGGGGGACCTTTTGATATAAAGGAAAAAGTGGAATTGAAATATGGATTAGAACAAGTGACAGACGATTCAATATTAGCCTATACCAATGTTAACAACGTTTATTTGGGACAGGCATTTCCAGTTGGTGCTTGGAATGGGTTGCAGCCGCTTGCACAAAGCGGTAACAAAGTGATAATTGGTAAAGGAATGTATAAAAAGTCTCCTCTGATTTTGTTTGCTTTTGACGTAAATGATTCAGACTGGCCGCTGCATCCGGGTTTCCCTATTTTGTTAGCGAATAGTGTAGCAGAGCTGAAAGGAAACGGGGAATCGCTCGGATACTATAGACCTCAGGAGACAACAGCTATTAAACTAGCAATAAGAACCGATGAAGTGATGATGGAACACTTGAACGGTGAGGATATGAAACAAATTAACCCCAGAAAATCAGAGGTAACGGTGCCAGCTGAACCGGGAATCTATCAGCTACACGAAACAACCGCAACTGGATCATTGTTTCGCTATTTTGTCGTTCAACTGGACAATGAAGAACGAACCGCAGAAACAGCTAAATCATTTTCGATTGATAATAGTCTAGAAAAAAGTAAAGTCCAACAATCCAAACAAGAATTTTGGCGTATCGTCGCAGTATTTGCCTTAGTTCTATTGTTCATTGAGTGGGAGGTGTATCGACATGGAATTTCAAGTCGATAATGCCTTATGGTTGCTCGCATTCATTCCAATGATCGTCGTAATGTATGTATATTGGCGGTCGAACACGTTATTATCTGGCGGAAGAAAAATAGTGCTAACCGTATTGCGCACGATTGTTTTCACTTTTATAATTCTTGCGCTTGCAGGGGTGCAAGTACTGTGGCCAATCCAACAGATGGCAACTGTTTTGGTTGTAGACCGATCACATAGCATGGCTGATAACGAACATCGGATGCTGGAAGAAGTGAATGAAGCAATTCATGAAAAAGCTCCAGAAGATCAAGCGGGTGTGGTGTCTGTCGGTAAAGAGTCAGTTGTGGAAACGCCTTTATCTGACAGGACAGACGGTATTGAGGATTTTCAAACTAAGATAAATCGTTCTTATACAAATCTGGCATCGGGTTTACAACTGGCCGGAAGTCTGTTTTCAGCGGACGATATGGGCCGGGTTGTATTAATGACGGATGGCAATGAAAATATTGGGGATGCAGTCAGACAGGCGGAGTATTTGAATCGACGGGGCTATGTTGTAGATGTGCTACCGTTTTCGTCTGTTTACAAAGATGATGTTGCGATCTCATCGTTTGATGTACCAGAAAATATCTATTTAGGTGAACGTGCAAAGCTTTCCATGAAAATTGATAGCTCCATTGATACAACAAGTCAGATTCGCATAATGATGGATGGGAAGTCAATCATTGATCAAACAGTTACATTGAGTAAGGGCACCAATCAATTGGCTTTTAATCCGTTAATTTCAACCGATGGATTTCATACGTTTAATGCGGAAATAGTCAGTAAGGGTGATCAGGTCGTTGAAAACAATCAGTTGTCGGCATTTGCTGAAACAAAGGGGTTGCCACATGTTCTGATTGTAGAAGGTAAAAAGAATGCAGCGACAAACCTAAAGAAGGCACTTAATGCTTCTGCAGTACAAGTGGAAATCATCCCCCCTGAATTGTTACCGAGTCAATTAAGCAGTTACTTGACATATGATTCCATTGTTTTTAGTAATGTGTCTGCACACATGACAACGAATCAGCAAATGGAAGTCATTGAACGAGCGGTAAAAGACTTTGGGGTCGGGTTTATCATGACAGGTGGCGACCAATCGTTTGGTGTTGGTGGTTATTTCAAAACGCCAATTGAGCGGGTGCTGCCAGTTAATATGGATTTAAAAGGGAAAAAGGAACTGCCTTCATTGGGACTGTCGATTGTGCTTGATAAATCAGGAAGCATGATGGGAAATAATATTGCACTTGCCCGTGAAGCTGCTGCCCGGTCAGTTGAACTACTTCGGGAAAAAGACACACTCGGTGTAATTGCTTTTGATTCATCGCCATGGCAGGTGGTTGAACTGGGACCAATCAATGATAAAAAAGCCGTGTTGAAAAAAATTCGCTCCATTACAGCAAGTGGTGGAACCGATATATTCACACCGTTATCTCAAGCTTATTCGCAAATGGAGCCTCTTGAGTTAAAGCGTAAGCACATCATCTTGATAACGGATGGTCAGTCAGCGACGACAATTGACTACCAGCAAATGATTAAAGAAGCACATGAGCAAGGGATAACTTTATCAACGGTGGCAATTGGAATGGGAGCGGATGCCCCACTGCTCGAAGAAATGGCAAAGTTGGGTGGTGGACGCTTTTATTTGGTGCAGAACAATTCTACTATCCCAACCATTTTATCCAGGGAAACCGCTTTGGTCACCAGAACTTATATAGAAGACAATCCGTTTTATCCCAAGGTTGCAGGCAGTTTTGGATGGGGTTCCTATTTCGAAAGTGGTCTTCCGCAAATGAACGCTTATATTGCTACAACCCCAAAAGGACGTGCACAACAAATTCTAGTTAGTGAAAAGGGTGACCCCGTTTTGGCAAGGTGGCAGTATGGATTGGGTAAAACAGTTGCTTGGACTTCCGACTTAACTGGAAAATGGGCTGGTAACTGGCCAAAGTGGAAAAACTGGTCACCGTTATGGAATGATATTGTCACCTGGACGTTTCCGCAATATGAAAAAAAATCTTATCAAGTATCGAAAAAAATGGAAGGAAATCAAGTCACGCTCACCGTATCGGCAGCAGATCATAGTCCAACTGCCTTACATGCTGCTTTAGTAAACGAATCGGGAGAGGAAGTTGCCTTTGACTTGCAACCAAAAGCTCCTGGAGAGTATGAGGGAACTTTTAAAGCAAATGAATCCGGCGTGTATTTTCTGCAAATCACGGAAAAGAAAGGTGATAAAGTTGTCGGCTCATTTAAAACAGGAGTAGTTGTACCATATTCAAAGGAATACACATTCACACCTAAGAATGAACATTTAATCAAAAAAGTAGCCGAAGCAGGCGGTGGACAGGTCGTTAAAAACCTGGATAATGCGTTCTCATCAGAAAATTTGCCACCCCGATATGAAAAACAGGATTTGTTCTATCTGTTACTAATCTTGGCGTTATTTTTATTTATGCTGGACGTAGCGGTAAGACGTTTCCGAATCAATTTTGCTTTTGTTACTAAAATTGGTTCTGGGTTAAAAAGTCGACAGGCCAAGGTACGGGAAGTCACGGAAAAACGGTCAACAAAGCTAAGTCAATTAAAGCAGGCTTCAATCCAAAAATCCGCTTCCCAACGGAAACAAGTAATCCGACAACGACCAGCCTCCGATCAGAAAGAGGTATTGAAAACAAAACCAAAAGAACCAAAACCGAATTATAAGGCCAAGCCCGACCAAACAAGCAGTACAGAAAGCAGGCAGGAAAAAATGGAACGATTATTGAATGCTAAGAAACGCGGGCCAAAATAAATAGATATGTATCACATACTAACATTAGTAGCACAAACCACGGTCTTGGTTTGTGCTACTATTTTTTTTACAATCCCAGTTAAACCAAATCAGTACGTCTTAACACTTTATCAACTAACCCATATTCCAACGCTTCATCCGCCGTCATGAAAAAATCACGATCGGTATCCTTTTCTACTTTTTCGAGTGATTGATTACTCCGATCAGCGATGATTTCATTAATTCTTTTTCGCATCTGAATAATGCGTCGAGCACTGATTTCAATATCACTGGCTTGCCCTTTGGCTCCGCCAAGTGGTTGATGAAGCATAACCTCACTATTTGGCAAAGCAAGTCTTTTTCCTTTTGTCCCTGCCACAAGTAACATTGCGCCAAATGAAGCTGCAAGACCGGTGCAAATGGTTTGAACGTCTGGCTTAATAAACTGCATCGTGTCATAGATTGCAAATCCTGCAGAGATGGATCCACCTGGGCTGTTAATGTACAAAGAAATGTCTTTGTCTGGATCCTCTGCTGCTAAAAACAGTAGTTGTGCGACAATACTGTTTGCTATTTCATCCGTAACCTCTGTTCCAAGAAATATAATTCTATCCTTCAGTAACCGCGAATAAATGTCATACGAGCGTTCGCCGTGGTTTGTCTGTTCCACGACATATGGAATTACATTAGCCATACTAGTTACCCCTTTTCTTATGCCGCGAATGAGAACCTTTCCGTTAACCTTTTGAAGAAAATTATCCACTCTGAATGCGTAAACGGCATTAGAATGAGACATCCATTTTTCGCTCTAGTTGAAACAATGATGAATGAAGCGCCTGATAGTTCAACTGATTGAGAAAGCATCTGTGGGCTAGAACCTGATTGGATTGTGGTTCCTGTCAAACGTGGTCCTCCAATTTCTGTCTGGAAAAGGTCGATAAGCTTTTCAGAATTCCCATTTTGGAAGGCGGTGATATACGTTGTGACACTGTTGTCTTCCGAATAAATAATATCCTGATTTTTCATTAGCTTTAATTTTCTTCTGGCCCGATGAAGAACTGCCTTCACAGCTCCTTCACTCGTCTCCATCATCGTGGCAGCTTCTTGTACTGTATAACCTAATCCATCCACCAGGAGCACGGCTATGCGCTGCTTTGGAGAGAGTTCCTGTAACAAAAGCTGCATTGCTTCCATCAGGGAATCTGAATCTATTGCTTTTTCCTCATACAACTTCGTGATATCCTGATTAAAATCTTCTATTGGCTTTCGTTTTCTATTACCATCAATCCATGTATTACATGCGATTCGGAATAAAAAGGATTTAGAAATTGGTTTGAATGTTGTTGACCAGCTTTTATATGCCTTCAATAGTGTATCTTGCAACAGATCTTCTCCATCCCAAGTTGATTTCATTAGGGAACAACAATATTTTTTTACGTCCTCCATATATGGTTGAACGGCTTCTTCAAAGGTTTCATTCGCTTCCTTAGGAGTGTTTTGTACAAGCGGCCGCATTGTAAATCCCTCCTTGTATTTTGCCTTTCACTTATATTAAACGAAAAACTAGGTCAAAAAGATACGGGTGGGCGCAAAAAAATATCAACGCCCTGAACTATTTAAATTTATAAATATTACTGATTCCTAAAATTAAAAAGCATTATCAGTAAGTTTCTGTAGGACGATGTTCTTCCATAGTTTGGGAACTTTTGTCACGCACGATTTTAAGTTGTGTAACAATCATGATGCTGATCACGACAAGCAAAAACCAGGAACTAATTTTACCCACATGCACGAGACTCCAGGAGTCTTCTTGTCCTGGGTATTGCCATGCTCCGAAAAAGGTGGCAATATTTTCAGCGATCCATATAAAGAAGCCAATTAGAAAAAAAGAGAGGGACAGTGGCATTTGATATTCGGTTTTTCGTACGGAGAATTTAACATATGTACGAGAAAAGACAATGAATAAAAGAATCGTTAAGACCCAACGGAGATCAACAATAAAATGATGGGTAAAAAAGTTTACGTAAATCATTGCTCCAAGTGGTACAGCCCAGTAACTTTTCGGCCAACCAATCATTTTTAAATCAAATCGATGCCATGCCTGGCAAATATAGCTGGCTACACTTGCATACATGAATCCACTATACAGCGGAACACCAAAAACCTTTGTCCAAGCATCCTCCGGGTATGACCATGAACCAAAATAAACTTTATATACTTCTAATATAAGACCGATCAAGTGAAAAACGCAGATTACGAATAGTTCATTCCTTGATTCTAAACCAGTCTTAACCATAAGATATTGTGTTAGGAGACAAATAAGTAAAATAAAATCATAACGGTATAAACCTGGTATTTCAATAATCTTTGACAAGGCAAGTGTACCAAAGATAGCCACAGGAAAAATGCAACATAATGCTTGATTATAGCCAAAATGAACTAGGTCTTTAACGTATTTCATGTTTTGTTCCCCTTCCATGTAATATTATTGTTTATATTCTTTAACGTGAAAAAACGCTGTTAAATACTTTAACAGGGTATTTACTTATCACAGCTGGTTTATCGATAGTATAATCCAATAAAAATTCATAAGTCAATAATTATTTATTGAATTTCGATAAATTATTATTAATTATCATTTTCATACATGTTAAAAGAATTAGGGAAGAAGTTGGGAGTCCTGTTACAAATATGTATATGCTTGTTCAACAAAAAAACACTGTTTTTTAATATTAATTTATTGATAATCGATAAATAATGCGTTAAGATAATACCAACTTAGTTAACGAGTCAGCTCAGCTGTTTAACGTTAAAACTAATCTGGAATACAAAATGTTGTTGATGTCGCGGTTAAGATAGCTGGTATTTCTATTCCCAAAAGGAGGGATTTCAATGAATGAAGGATTTCCAACGCACATAGCGATTACGATGGATGGAAATGGCAGGTGGGGCAAAGAAAGGGGCCTTTCAAGAAGTCAGGGTCATTTTGCAGGTTCTAAATCAATGGAAAATATTATTAATGCCTGTTTAGAATTGGGAATTAAAATTATTACTTTGTATGCATTCTCGACTGAAAACTGGTCAAGACCTAAGGAAGAGGTCAATTACTTGATGAAGCTTCCTGCAAAATATTTGCGAAAAAAACTACCCGAATATATGAAAAAGAACATAAAGGTATGCGTCTCGGGAGATATCGAGGGCTTACCGTCTCATACGAAAAAGGCTGTAATGACTGCAGTTCATGAAACACGAAACAATACCAAGCTTATTGTGAATTTCGCTTTAAATTATGGTGGAAGACAAGAGATTTTGTCATCAATAAAATCAATCATTGGTGAGATGAAAATCAACAATGTAAACTCGAAAGATATAGATGAAGAACTTTTCAATCAATATTTGTACACTGGTGGACTTCCAGATCCAGATATTATTATTCGAACAGGCAAAGAAAAAAGACTTAGTAACTTTCTGCTATGGCAGGCTGCTATGTCAAATTTATGGTTCACCGACACGTATTTTCCAGATTTCACGAAACAAATGTTGATTCAGGCAATCAAAGAGGTAAATCAACGAAACACTATAGATTTTGATACGGACACTAATAAAAACGAGGGGATTTCCTAACGGCTTTAAGCTTAGCAACGTCATTGATGTTGCTGTTCCAGTTTCGCTCCTTTAGAAGTAAACTATAATCACAAAAGGAGAAATGTAATAATGAAACAAAATAAATATGATGATGCAAACTTTTTTTCTGCTTATAAGAACATGCCTCGTTCTGTAAAGGGGCTTGAAGCGGCAGGGGAATGGCCTTTATTGAAATCATTAATGCCTAATTTACAGAATAAAGCTGTACTTGATTTAGGGTGTGGATTTGGATGGCATTGTCGTTATGCACGTGAACAGGGCGCAAATACAGTAGTAGGTGTGGATATTTCAGAAAAAATGCTACAACAAGCTCAAAAGCTGACAAATGATCCAGCAATTACGTATATACAAAAGCCTATTGAGGAGAGTATCTTTCGTGATGAACAATTTGATGTGGTTTTTAGTTCATTAGCTTTTCATTACATTCAATCGTTTGCAGTAATTTGCAAGAAAGTTAATGCATTTTTGAAGCCGGGAGGGGAGTTTTTGTTCTCCGTTGAACATCCTATTTTTACCTCCCGTGATGAACAAGATTGGTATTACGATGAAGAAGGAAACAGCCTTCACTGGCCGGTTGATCATTATCAAACAGAAGGGTTACGAAGAACCGCATTTTTAGCCGATGATGTCATGAAATATCACCGTACACTCTCAACGTATATCAATGATGTTATTCGTTCTGGGTTTGTAGTTAAAGCGGTTGAAGAAACAAGGGTTACTGATGAAATGATAAAAAACAACCCGAGTATGATTGATGAAAATCGTAGACCAATGTTCCTCATCATCTCAGCTGAAAAAATAGGGAATCAACCTAACTCTTAGATTAATTCTGAGAGTTTTCTTCTATTTTCAACTCCACAGTTTAGTTTAACAATATACCAACGCGGTAATAAGAGAAATAGATTTGAATAATACTGTTGGAGGAGTTTAAATGAATAAAGGTAACAAAGGAATGGGTAAAGGACTGATAGATTATAAAATATTTCTCCCGTCCTTACTTATCATTATTGCGATTACGATACCGTTTTCGATGTATGAAACGAAATCATTAAATTTGTTAAATGGTATATTTAATAAGATAGTAGAAGTGTTTACGTGGGGTTACATATGGTACGGAATTATTCTTGTGGCCGCAGGTATTTTCCTATCATTTTCGAAATACGGAGACGTTGTTCTGGGAGATCCTACAGAGAAACCTAGATTTTCGTTATTCGAGTACTCTTCTATTTTAATTGCGATGGGTCTTGGATCTACGATTATGCGTACAGGAATGCTGCAATGGGCAGCTGTCGCAAATGATCCTCCGTTTGGTGTAGATCCTGGTTCAACACAGGCGTTATTGTGGGGTAATTCATACAGCATGTTCCTATGGAGCTTTCAGGTATTTGCTATTTTCGTTATGGCAGCTCCAGCTATGGGCTATATTTTACACGTTCGAAAAAAACCATTCATGCGAATTTCAGAGGCTTGCCGTACCATTTTTGGCGACAAGTTCACCGATGGTTTAGGTGGTAAGATACTAGATGTCATTTTCCTTGTTAGTATACTATCAGGTGCAGCCGTTACGTTAGGACTTGGTGCGCCGATTGTTACGTATAATTTATCAGCGTTGTTTAACATGGAGGTAACGTTTGGTCTAACATTAATTGTCACCGTTGTATGGGTATTTTTGTTTTCATTAAGTGCGTATTTAGGTATAGAAAAAGGGATAAAAAAACTAAGTACACTGAATATGTACATTGCGGGCGGCTTTGCTCTATTTGTCTTAATTGCTGGACCAGGTATATTTATTCTTAATTATTTCACTGACAGTGTTGGTTTTTTAATTTCCAATTATGTAAATATGTCGCTATATACAAACTCACTTGACCTAGAAGGCAGTACACACATTGAGACGTATACCGTATTTTGGTTTGCGTACAGCGCAACTTGGGCTATGCTTCATAGTGTTTTTGCAGCTAAGATTTCTAGGGGAAGAACGATTAGAGAAATGATCCTAACGTATTTACTCGCTCCTACCTTGTTATCATGGGTTGCGACTGGAGTGTTAGGTGGACTTGGTGTCCACAGATATATTACTGGTGAGTTGCCAGTACTAGACCTTGTAAAAGGGGACTCGCTTGCGGCTATACCACAGATTTTAGGTACCTTACCACTTTCTACGATTGCAATTACCGTGTTTGTCATTGTCGCAACTATTTTCTTGACGACAACTCTGGATTCGACAACGTACACGATTGCATCGTATACAGGTACACGGAATATGAGTAAGGCCGAGCCTTCAAAGGGTTTACGTATTATTGTAGCTGCAATCATTACAGTTATTGCCCTTGTGTTGATGCGAATAGGCGGGTTGGCTCCGTTAGAGGTTCTTTCAGGACTTATGGGATTGCCAATCATTGTTATTCAATTTCTAACTATATACGCAGCTAAGAAAATGATGGACGAGGATAAAGCTTGGATAAATAATGTGAGAAAAAGTAAAAAAGAGAAGCTAACTAAACAAAGGAGTGAATAAATTGGACAAAACACTTTTCAGTTACACGATAGCGACAAATGAAAAACAATCCTTCACAAACCTAGATGATTATGTAAAAGAGGCACTAACAAAAACGGCTGTAAAGGATGGGATAATGGTCGTATATTGCCCACATACGACAGGTGCGATAACGATTAATGAAAATGCAGATCCAGATGTGAAAAAAGATCTGAAGCTAGGACTTGACGAGACATTTCCCAATAAGGATGATTACGTGCATATGGAAGGCAATTCAGATGGACACATGAAGTCATCTGTTATCGGTGCAAGCGAAATATTAATCATTTCAAATGGAGAGTTAGTTCTGGGTACGTGGCAAAGTATCTATTTTTGTGAATTTGATGGACCAAGAGAAAGAACGTTTTATGTGAAGATTATGGAAGGGTAAAGCTTAAAAAACCGTTCGATTGTCTGTAGTTCATTCGTACCCTAACAATTAGACTATTTCCATCTATCTAGTAATCCTTTACCATGGAAAGTGACAATTTTTTGAAAGGGGTTACAAAATGGGTAGAGGAATTATTGGACAAGTTTCATTTATGCTCCTAGTCGTGGTGCTTCTGTTTACCCCGTTTGGTGTAAATACATCGAATGCGGAATCTACTGAAAGCATCGTGAACTTGAGACTCATGGAAACAACGGATATTCATGTACATTTAGCAAACTACAACTATTATCAAGACGAAGAAACCAATGAATTTGGTTTAGCAATGACTGCAACGTTGATTAAACAGGCTCGTGGACAAGTAGAAAACAGTATGCTGTTTGATAATGGTGACCTTATTCAAGGAAATCCGCTTGGCGACTATGTTGCCAGAAATGGATTAGAAGAGGGAGAGGTTCATCCTGTTTATCAAGCAATGAATCTACTAGACTATGATGCTGCAAACATCGGAAATCATGAATTTAATTATGGAATAGATTATTTGAAAGAAGCTATTGATGATGCGAATTTCCCGTACGTCAATGCGAATGTCTACTACGACGACGGGGACAATGACCCAACAAATGACAAGCCGTTTTTTGACCCTTACCGCATTATTCAAAAGCAAGTAGTAGATACAAATGGTAATACGCAAACTGTTGATGTAGGGGTAATTGGTTTTGTTCCGCCGCAAATTATGCAATGGGATAAAACAAATCTTGAAGGTAAAGTAATCACCAAGGGAATCTATGAATCTGCTAAAAAATATGTACCGATTATGAAGGAAGAGGGAGCAGATATTATTGTAGCAATTCCGCATTCTGGTCTTGGTTCAGTTGAACTCCAAGAGCGTGAAGAGAATGCTACGTACAATCTAACACAGGTTGATGGCATTGACGCTATTATGTTCGGACATGCTCATGAAGTTTTTCCAAGTGAATCGTTTGCTGGAATTCCAGGTGTAGACCTAGAAAAAGGTACAATTAACGGTGTACCATCCGTGGAAGCAGGATTCTGGGGAGATCACCTAGGTATTATTGATTTGAAGCTAGAAAAGAACGGAGAAGACTGGGACGTAATTGATTCAAGCTCTGAGGCACGGGCAATTCAAGATCAAGAAACTGGTGAGCCGCTAGTGGAGCCAGATCAAGAAATTATGAATGCAATTGCAGAAGAACACCAGGCAACACTTGAATATATTCGTTCTGAGGTTGGACAAACTACTGCACCTATCTACAGCTATTTTGCATTAGTAAAAGATGACCCTTCAGTGCAAATTGTTTCGAATGCACAAAAGTGGTATACCGAGCAAGCGGTACAAGGAACGGAATATGAAGGCTTACCAATTCTTTCAGCGGCGGCACCATTTAAAGCTGGTGGCAGAGGTGGACCAGATTATTACACCTACATTCCAGAGGGACCGATTGCTATTAAAAACGTAGCAGACTTGTATGTGTACCCGAATACGTTGAAGGTTGTAAAACTGACTGGTCAAGAAATTCGCGAATGGTTGGAAATGTCAGCAGGACAATTTAACCAAATAGATCCAACAAGTACGGAGGAACAATCATTAGTTGATCTAGATTTTTCTACCTATAACTTTGACGTGATTGATGGTGTAACATACGAGATTGATGTAACAGAGCCCGCGCGTTACAACAATGACGGAGAACTAATCAATCCGGATGCACACCGAATTGTAAACCTGCAATACAATGGGGAGTCAGTGCAGGGCGAGCAGGAATTTTTATTAGCAACAAATAACTATCGTGCTGGCGGAGGTGGCAACTTCCCGAATTTAGATGGCAGTCAAATTGTTCTTTCACCACAGATACAGAATCGTCAAGTAGTAATCGAGTATATCCAAGAAAACGGAACAATTGATCCTTCTGCAGATGGCAACTGGTCATTTGCACCAGTGGATGGTAACCCGCAATTGACTTTCCAATCGTCGCCAAATGCACAGCAATTTATCCAACCTGATGGAAACATTTCTTATATTGGGGAAGGAATGAATGGCTTTGCAGAATATGCGATTGATTTATCTGGTGCTGACCCAGAGCCTGTTACACTTGAGACACTTAAGGAAGACGTTGTTGGCTTTGTAGAGGCTGGTGACATTGGCCATCCACTTGCTATGCAGCTAACGAATAAATTGAAGCAAGCGGAACATCAAATGGATAAAGGTCATGATAAACAAGCTATGAAAAAAATGAACGGTTTCGTGAAGCATCTGAATAATAGAGGAATGGATAAATTCATTTCTTCGGAAGCTAAAGAAGCGTTAAACAATGCTGCAACAGAGTTGTTGGAAAGCTGGAAATAATATATATAGTAAACCCCTTGAGAGAAGAAAATCTTTCAAGGGGTTTTTTACATTACTGATTTTTAAGGGTTCGTTGCTTCTAACACACTGCGAATTAGGTATCGGACAAAGGATAGTGTCTGTGAACGCAGAAGCGGACTCAGGATTCCTTATTTCTCTTATTTGGGCATGTTTTAAGGGTTGATAGGACTCAGGATACCTTATTTGGTAAAAAAGAGCGAATTCATGCTGTTTTCACCTAAATAAGGTATCCTGAGTCCGCTAACAGAAGCATTTGCCTTGATTTTGGATGAATAGGGGATCTGGTGTCCGCTACTAATACTTTCCATTCGCCTTTTACATCAACCCTGAAAGTAGATCTTAGTATAGCCCCAAATTAATGGGGCTTTGCTATTTAGCAACACAAACGCGATTTCGACCAGTATTTTTAGCCCGATAAAGAGCTTTATCAGCGTCTTCAACAATATAATTCACATCATCTGTTGTATCCTTATAACACGAAATGCCAATCGATACCGTTATATTTATGTTTTCTTTTTTTAGCTGAAAAGCATGGTTTTCAACTTTTTTGCGGATATTTTCGGCGATCTCAGTTGCTTTATCGACCGGACAATCAAGTAGCAATGCAGTAAATTCCTCTCCGCCGTTTCTGCTTACGATGTCAAATGACCGTGTGTTGCTTTGTAAAATTTCCCCAAGTTGTTTTAATACTTCATCGCCTTGCGTGTGGCCGTACGTGTCATTAATTTTTTTGAAGAAGTCAATGTCGATATACAGCAACGAGAGCTTCTCATTTTTTTCATCGATTGTTTTGATTAAGTTGTTAAAGATATCATCGAATTTACGATAGTTATTCAAGCCGGTTAATCCGTCAATGGATGATTCATTCTTGTATTTATGGAAAAGCAACTGACTTTCCCTGATGGAATCGATTATGTAAAATGCTACAAATCCGCCAAGGTAAGAAATAATCCAATATCCAGGTATTAATAATGATAAAATGTCAAAGTCTTTAATAAGCAAACTGATGATAATGGTGAAAATTACATTGCTCCAAGTCAGAATTAGAAAAACTTTACGGTTTCTTGAAAAACGTGCATTTGATAGAAGAATTGCTCCAAGTGTGATTAAAACCATTAATGGAATAGCTGAAAAAGCCGAGATATTTACCCCAATGATAAAACGGCCAAGAATGATTATGGTCATAGCCAAAGAAGCTGGTATCGCTCCACCGTAAAAAGCTAGTAGAATAATAGGAATGTGTCTTAGGTCTACAATTGTATTATTAATATGAATACTGTATTGCATTAGAATAAATCCAAGAACTCCGCCTAATACGCCCACAGTCAACTTTCTTTTAAGCGAAGAAGTTCGATTTAATGGGCGATTATCGGTAATTTGACTATAGATAAATAGAATAGATACTAAAACGGTTAGATTTGTGAATAGATCTTTTATAATCATGTTTTTTATCACCGTATATAAGATACCATGAAGGTTAAGGAAATAGAAGATGATAATGAAAATTATTCCTATAAGTGGCCAAGTAATAATGTAATAAATAAACCAACTGCAGGTCCACCGTCTTTGAACGCTTCTGGCATCATAGTGGAAGCGACCATAGCTATTATTCCCCCTCCTGCAAAGGCACTAATGATAGTCCTTTCCAAAGTGGTTAATATGAATTGCATCCATAATAGTTCCAGTGAAAATGGCTAAAAAATCAATATTTTCATGTTAAAAGCACATAATTTCGATTACAATAAAATTGGAGTAATGTGTTTTTTCACTGTGTTAAGAAGTAAGGATTTCTAATTAAAATATAGCGACACATAGTTTGCTAAAGGAGAATTTGAAATGAATTCGATAACATTTGATAATATCTTTACACTAAGTCATAAAATTTTTGAGAACGAGCTATACAAGCATTTTCACTATCCAGAGATGCTGCTTCGCTATGATAGTAACTTCATAGAGTTTAAAGCGGTACCATCGGTTGATGAGTTTAAGGAGACGGCACAATTTCTAAGAAGTTTTCATCAGCAAAGAGGACAAAAACATGTAAAGTTTTGTTTTCCGGAAAATACAAAACCGACATCAGAGCTTATAAATTATTTAAAGGAATCAGGTTACGATGTTGGTTATATGGAGCTATATGCGGTTAACCCACAAGATTTTATCAATGTAACAGACCATGAGGACATTAAAGTCGTGGCTGTTACGAAGGAAAACTTTGAGGTGTTTCAAAAACTACAGTATCAGCAGGATTTGGAATTCGGCGAGGATTTTGCCAAACAAAAAATTGATTTACATAAACAAAACCTGGAATCTAGCAATATATTACAGGTGATGGCGTACTACAAAGATGTGGCTGCTGGTTCTTTAGACGTTATTATTACCGATGTTACGGCTGAAATTGATGGGTTTAATGTTTTGGATAATATGCAACGAAAAGGTATTGGAAGTAGGTTGCAAAAGTATGTGATGGATAAATTTTCTGACCGGACAATCATTTTGGTGGCTGACGGGGAAGACACACCTAGAGAAATGTATCAAAAACAAGGGTATAAATACCTTGGATTTAAATACGAGGCACAAAAGATATATAAAGATTAAAGGGAGGTAGTTACGTGCAAGGGAATAACATTTATATAAGATTTCTGACCACTGATGACTCAGAAGCACTGCTACGACTACAAAATGAAAATCGCAATTTCTTTGAGAACTTTTCTATGTCTCGAGAAGAAGATTTCTACACGATAGAAGGTCAGTTAGATCGAATAAGAAATTACGAAGAGGATGTAAAAAATGATAAAAGCTATCAATTTGGAATCTTTAAAATAGATGATAACAGATTAATAGGTACGATCAGCCTCTTTCAAGTTTTACGGGGATCATTGCAAAGCGCGTTTATCGGTTACTTTTCGGATAAACAACATAATGGTAGAGGGTATACAACGGAGGCAACTGAATTGATTGTAAAATATGGATTTGAGAAATTACAGCTACATCGAATTGAAGCTGGTGTAATGCCGCATAATATTGGATCCATTCGTGTGTTAGAAAAAGCCGGTTTTCATAAGGAAGGGCTTGCAAGAAAGAATGTCAAGATAAACGGTAAATGGGAAGATCATCAAGTACTAGCTATTATAAATCCGAACGATTAACTTGAATGGAGGACTAGTAAGATGAACATAGTTTATGGAGCTCCAACTCCAACCAAATATAATGATTTGCGGCTAGAAGGTGGAATGAGTGGGAAATCTATTGAAGCGGCCACCATAGGGTTGAAAAACTCCTTGTTTGCGGTAAGTCTCTATGAAGAAAAAACGTTAATTGGAATGGGTCGAGTAATAGGTGACGGTGGAGCCTTTTTCCAAGTGGTCGATATAGTCGTAAAGCCAAGTCATCAAGGAAACGGATTAGGAAAGGTTATTATGAAGGAAATCATGACATACCTTGATCAACATACATATACGGGGTCTTACGTAAGTTTGATTGCGGATGATCCTGCAAACAAATTGTATGAACAATTTGGGTTTAGGTATACGTATCCTAATTCACATGGGATGTGTAAAATGTATTAACTTAAAAACCCCTTCTTGTAAAGATGTTTTTTCGCAAGAAGGGGTTTATTGAAGAGCAAAGAATTATAAACGGAAAGCTGTCTAGCTCCAGCGCCCAGAAGCTGCCGTCATAAGCAATGGACACTTCTGCCCCACAGGACGTGGGGTAGTTCGATGTTGCCACGGATGTGGCGACCTTAGTCGAACTTCCTTAAACCCATGCGTTCTACGGTCCCTTGCTTATGCGTCCGCTTCTAAACGGGCGCTTGCGCTTTTCTTATGTCCAGCTCCAGCGCCTAGACACTCGAGACATAAGCAGTCCACTTCCGTGTGGTAAAGAACCACCACACTGCAGTGTTCTGCTTATGCTTGTCGTGTCTTTCGAGGCGCTTGCGCTTTTCTTTCATAAAACTAAAATAATGGAACGCCATGTCGCTGAAATGCGGCAGCTTCAAGATGGTTCATGCCTTGAGCTTGGGCTGCTCTAATTACTTTGTCCGACAAATGCGGTGCAAAGCTCTTTGGTGGTGCAGCATGTCCCATTTTATGTTTTCTTCCATGATTTCCGCGTGCAAATGGACCCCAAATAGCAAAAGTAAGTCCAGGGTTTTGAATGTTTACGAAAAATGTTTTCCCATCAGTAGAAAAAGTGGGACCGGCTAATTCGGAATCGTTAAGTCTGTTTTGACCAAATTGATAGACTTCTCCTTCTGGTGTGATGCCCATAATTCGGTCACCACCCGGTCCATCTTCGACAAACCAGAGATCCCCCCACGGTGCAACTACGATGTTGTCAGGCATCTCCATCTTGTTTGCGCTGGATGCCTCGTAGAACAATTCTAGTTTATTCGTGGCTGGTGTATAACGGTAGATTCGGCCTTTTTGTCCGTTACTGTAACCAGCAGATGTGTCACTAAACCATAGTACTCCCGCGACAAAATGGGTTCCTTCTAATCGATCGAACCGTATACAGTCTTTTGCTATCGCATCATCTGTTGGTTTTTCTGGATCAACATCTTTCCAGATAATTCCATACTTTTTTCCAGTATTAAATGACTCCGCAAGTGCAGCAGGTACTTCTTCCATCACAGCAGCCTGTAACTTGCCTCCTTTTTGGAGAGCGCCTGGTTTTGGTGTCCGGTCATTCGGAATGTAACGATAAAGGAAGCTTGGGCCGCCATCTTCCGTTAAATAAACAATGCCTGTTGCCGGATCGACGTCAACAGCTTCGTGGGAAAATGCGCCCATCTCTCGTATGGGGGTCTTGGACAACTTGTTTTCAGGGTCATTTGGGTCGACTTCAAACGCATAACCGTGTCCTTTTTCAAGGGTTTCTTCACAGGTGATCCATGTACCCCATGGTGTTGCTCCTCCTGCGCAATTGCGAATTGTCCCTGAAGAGCTTACATATTCTTTCAGTACTTTATTATTACGTCCAACAACTAAAGTCGTGGTTCCACCAGTATTGTCCTTATCGTATGGATTTTTCCCTACTACGGGGTTTTCGGTATCACCAGTTAATTCGTGGTTACGAACTAGGATTGTTGAATTATTTTTTCCTCGAAAAGCAGCCATCCCGTCAAAATTCCCCGGTATTGGTCGGCTATCTGAAAGTCTGTTTCCCTCTTCTGAAATGATTCGATACTGAAACCCTCTGGGTAAGTCGAGAATTCCACCAGGATCTTTTATCATCGGCCCGTATCCAGCCGTTCCAGGATGATTGGATTTTGGGTGAACCGGCGTTCCTTTAGCTAATACTTCGCCTGAAAATGGTAGAGATAACGCGGACCCTATTGTAATTGCTACAGCACCTGTTCCACCCATTTTTAATAAATCTCTTCTGCTGACCTCTTTGCTCCAATTCTTTTCATTAGTCAAAATAGCTACCTCCTAAAATTGTTGGATTACTTCATTTTCCATCTCCATTTGTCAGTGTGCTAAGCGGCTGCTACCGAAGCGTCTCGTTTTTTTCGATAGATAATCTTCGATAAACTAATACTGCACTCATATAAAACCAATAGTGGTAAAATAACTAAAACGTCTGATAGAAGATCTGGCGGTGTAATTAAAACTGAAATTAAGATCAAAACAAAGTAAGCTTGTTTGCGTATTCTCTTCAATTGGTAAGGGTTAATAATCCCAAGGCTCGTTAAGAACATGACAATTGCTGGTAGTTCAAATAGTAATCCAAAGGGCAACGTCATTCTGAACATAAATCGAAAGTATTTTTCTGTAGTAAAAAATGTCATAAAGTGATCATTAGCTAGTGTCAACAGAAATTCAAGAACGATGGGAAATATCAAGTAATAACCAAAGCAAATTCCCATAATAAATAAGAAGAATAGCGCTGGAATATAAGCTAACGTAACTTTTTGTTCTTTTTTTGTTAATGCTGGACGGACAAAAAGCCATGCCTCTCCTGCAGCGATTGGGATTGTTACGGCTATCGATACAGCACTTGCTAGCATTAAATAGACCCATAAAATTTCTGTAGGTCCAAGAATCGCAAGTTGTATCTCCAAATCCTTTACCAGCCATCCATATATTTCTCCTGCATAAAACAATGCAGCGATAAAGAAAAGCAGGAAGGCAGAAACGGTAATGATTATGCGTCTCCTCAATTCTTCTAGATGATCCAGAACTGCCATTTTACTGTTTTTCATATTTCACTAACTTGGGTGGTCCTTTTTTTGAATCGTATTCTGTTTCGTGCAAACTGGAGTAGTTTTTAGACTTAGCATCATCCTCGTCATCCCCGGAAACTAGATCTTTTGTTGATTTCTTGAATTCTTTTAAAGTTGTACCAAATGCCCGGCCAATTTCTGGTAGCTTAGAAGGCCCAAAAATAATTAACACTATTACAAGTAAAATAATTATTCCAGGCACCCCGATATTTTGAAGCATTGTGCATTCTCTCCCTCCTATTTGATTCACTTTCCAGATTACCTAATGTTCATTAAGTAAATATGAATTTAGCGTTTAGAATTGTTAAAAAAATGTAAAAATAAGACTGCCCATTATCCTACAAAATTTTACAGTTATTTTTATGAACTGAGAGAATGAAACTAAGTACTTGTAACTAGGGAAGAATTCTAGCGTATGATTTGGGTTATCGGATGAATACAATAAACCCATTGCCTAAAAGTGGAAACGTGATGTTTAATATAAAGGAAGGTAAATATCATAAAATTAAGGCAGGTACACAAATGAATGAGTATGAAGCTAAGATCTATCAAGATATAGAGGTATGGAAAAGAAAATTACTGAAGGATCAAGGTCTAGTGAACCGAATTTCCAAGAAGGCGCAATTAAAGATAACGGAGGCGATTCCTGAAAAAGTCCACAAGGTACTAACAGAAAGTATTAAAGGCATGGTAAAGGCAACACTGTTTGGGTCAAATATCACGACCAGGAAACGTGATTCAACTAGAATGGATCTTGAAGAACGTGATGAACTTCTTAGAAAAAAGTTAACGTCTTATCGGAAGACAGCTGTTATTGAAGGTACTGGAACCGGTGCAGGCGGTATCCTGCTTGGACTTGCTGATTTTCCATTGTTATTATCAATCAAGATGAAATTTTTATATGAAGCGGCGACGATTTATGGATATGATACAAAAGAATATGAAGAGCGGTTATTTCTTCTGCACGTGTTCAAATTAGCTTTTTCAAGTGATGAAAAACGTAAAGAAACGTTTCGAATTATTGAAAACTGGGAGGAAGAGAAGAAAAAACTGGTTGATATGGATTGGCGTGAATTTCAACAAGAATATAGGGATTATATTGATTTAGTTAAAATGCTGCAACTAGTACCAGGGCTTGGAGCTATTGTTGGTGCATATGCTAACTATAACCTTCTCGAACATCTAGGTGAGACAGCATTAAATAGTTTCCGGTTGCGAGTATTAAAAACGCCACCAAAAGATTGGTCAAACTAAAAAATCCTAACAGCGTGTTAAGCTGTTAGGATTTTTTATTAATCCTCTAAATTTTTACGTTTAGGCTCTTTGCCTGAAAGGATCCAACCACCAATAGCAATAGAAAGAAGTACACCCCAGAAGAATATCGTCCATCCAGTGCTATGTGGGAAGTCGTGCGGTAGTATATGAAGGTCTTCATGTGCAAGCGTGATAACCGCTAGCTTTACACCGACCCATGCAACAATCAGATAAGCTGTTGTTTCAATTCCTGGTCTTACGTCAAGAAGTTTCACGAACCATGTTGCCGCAAACTTAATTAACACTAGTCCTGCTATTCCCGCAATAACAACAACTGTAAATTTAGCTGCGTCCATTCCACCGAATTCTCCAAAAGGTGAATCTGGTAAAGCTAATGCAAGTGCTACTGCTGCAAGAATGGAATCAACGGCGAATGCCATGTCTGCAACACCAATTTTAGCTACAGTTGGCCAGAAGCCTTTTCCTTTTGATTCTTCTTCCAATTCGTCCTTTTCATCTTTTTCCGAGCCGAATTTATCGACAATTACATGTTTTAATCCGATGTACAGTAGATATAACGCTCCAATAGCTTGTATTTGCCATACATTGACTAAGAAAGATATTGCAAAAAGTGCACCAAATCGGAAAACAAATGCCATCAAGATGCCGTAATTTATTGCCTTCTTTTTTTGGTCTTCTGGTAAGTGTTTTGCAATTACCGCTAATACAAGCGCATTGTCAGCTGACAATAACCCTTCTAGACCAATAAGTATTAATAATGTCCAACCGTATTCTAACCAAATTGATTCCAACGAAACTTCTCCTTCCAAAATATAAAAATAGGGCTTTACCCTTTATTATGGTAAAAAGCCCCGAAAAAAATGCAAGACCTTTACCACAATGGCAAAGGTCTTGCTAACAACGCCGTAGGTTGCCAGTAAAGCCGAGAGTGATTCCACTCTGAAATGACGACAATACTGTTAAAGCTACTCCCCTTTGAAATCTATTAATAGTTAACCACTTTATTGATCATATGTCAATTGTTTTATTTTTTTGCATAAACGACTTGATGACTCTTTTCATATCTTCCTTTTATAGCGATACTTGAAAACAGGATCCCGATTAGTACCAGCAATAGATATCCTGCTGACATCCATAGTCCCCCCACTATATTACCAACTATTAGTCCAAGGGCACCAAGCATTTTTCCTAACTGAAATACAAGACCGTTGAAAGCCATATAGGCACCTCTTCTTGAATCGTCTACGATATCAGCAAGGATGGATTGTCGCGTCGGAACATACATCAACTCTCCAACGGACAGTACGATAACGGCTAGGAACATGAGTGGTATATTGTTGCTGAATGCAAGGAACGCATAACCAGCACCAAATAGAATGAATCCTACATACATGATTGATTGCTCGTTTTTACCTTTAATCCATTTGGAAACTGCTGCGGTAAAAAATACAATGATTAGTGTGTTGGCAACGGTTAAAAGGCTAAGAAGTTTAATGCCATCAAGCTGAAAGGAAAATAGATTGAATAGATCTATCGTTCTTGGAATAATATCTTGTTCCAATCGAACTGAAATATAATTATTGCGTTGAAATTCGATACCTAGGACAGCTATTCCTCCGATTGTAAAAGCGAGAAACGGCCAATCTTTCATAACAAGCCGATAACTCATTAACAATGGCTTAACTCCATAGCCTTGTGTTGATTGAGCCTCTGTTGCTTGATATGTTTCCGTAATTAATGCAGCTGTCATCCATAATGTAATCAAACTCATCACAATTAATACTGCTATTAACTGGAATAAATGGTTTTCGAAAAACCATCCACCGACAATTAGTCCAATCATGATCGACATGTTTACTGCCCAGTAGTTCACCGCGTACATAAATGCTCTTGTTTCTTTTGTACTTACATCAATTAACATAGCTTCAGCAGCAGGATTCACAAGTCCCGATGATGCCCCAATGATTAGGAGCATAACAAATGTAATCCAAGGTGAGACAAGAAATGGTGAGTTTGCGATTAGCATGCCAATAAATGCCCCAACCTTAAGAAGTTCACCTGTTACCATTAGTCGCTTCCGTCCGATAATATCAGCCAAGTACCCACCATACAATCCAGTGAAAAATTGTACACCAACCTGAATAAGGACAAGAATTCCAGCAACGTAAGCGTTGATGTGAGCAGTGAAATAGATAGCCATAAATGGAAAGACTGCTGACCCAACAACCCTGCTTAGAAAAGATGTATAAATTCGAATTCGTATATTAGGGTGTAACGTTTTTAGCACCATATCTCCCTCCCTTATGCGTAGTATAGTATTTTCTAAAAGGGGTAAAAAGGGTATAATTGAATAATTAATGTCCCCTTTTAAAGGAGTTGTAACACGGTGGATAATCGTTATTTTGCAATGCGAGCTCATTTTTATAAACGTGAACGGAAGCGAGAATGTCAATTTAAATTGTCGGAGTTATCGTCACTATGGTTTTGCTCACCTAAAAATGTCAAACGAATACTTAAACAATTTGAGGAAGCAGAAAAACTAATGTATAAGCCTGGAAGAGGAAGAGGTAACCCATCTACCCTTATTTTTACTAAGTCGCTAAAAAAGGAAATAAATAGCTTCATGAAAGACTGTCTTGAAAATGATCGTTTGGATGAAGCAGCACAATTACTTCGTCTTCCCCTTCCAAAAACATGGATAGCAAAAGCTTCTAATGATATACGAAATATGTTCGGATTTCAAACAGATACGGGAGCGAAAGATGTACTTCATTCCCTTATTTCACGAGAAGTAACAACGTTAGATCCACTTCGAACTGCTATCTCGTTCGAAGCACACATGATTGAACAACTGGGCGATTCTCTTGTGAAGTATGATGCGGAAACGGACAGCATCATTCCGCATATAGCTCATCATTATGAATTAGATGATACCGGAACGGTTTGGACCTTCTATTTACGAAAAGGAGTTCTTTTTCATCATCAAAAAACGCTTACTAGTCGTGATATAGCAGCTACAGTTGACCGAGTCAAACAAGGTCCAGCTTCTTATTCATGGTTAGCGAAAGAGATTGAACGAGTAGAATGCGAAGGGGCGTATAAGGTAAGGATTCATATAAAGAGACCAAATCCTTTTTTTCTTCGGTTTATAGCCTCGTCAAATTTCTGTATACTGCCCGCTGACGTTACCTTTGATGAATATGAATGGATTGGAACAGGGCCATTTATGCTGAAGAAGCGACGTCCAGATAAATTGGTTATAGAGGCATTTGACGGTTACTTTAAAGAACGTCCACTCCTTGATGAGGTCCACTTTTATAAGGTTTCTAGTGAAGCTGCAAGATTAGTAAATTATACGGTTGATAAGGAAGAAATGGTGGATCCTTATAAAATACAAGAAATTGAGACTGGGTTTCGGTTTTTAACATTTAATTTTCACAAACAAAACATCGTGCTGGAACCGCCCTTTCGTAAGGCAATTTTTCATCTGTTGAATATGGATAAAATGGCAAAGTCGATGGGCTGGGGAAACTGGATTGAGGCAAGTAGTTTTTCGGTAGAGCGATCCATTAAACAAACGAAGGAAGCAGCAATAATACCAGAATTATTAGAGCAAGCAGGGTATAATGGAGAGCCTTTAAAGGTGTACCATTTAGATTTTCCACGTGCAAAAGAAGAAGTGGAGTGGTTCGTTAGAGAGGCAGAAGAATACGGAATTCAATTTAATTTATGCGCATATGATTTCAATGATTTTTACGGTCAGAAAATGGATGAAGATGCGGACTTAATTTTTATGGGAGAGGTGTCCTCACTAGATGAACATTTATCCTTTTTAGGTGCCTTTAGTAATGAAACACTTTTATTCAGACGGATGTTTTCTTCTAAGGATTTGAAGTGGATTGATCAAAAGTTAGAGAGATTCAAGCAATTGGACAAAGCTGGAAGAATAGTAATTATGTCAGAAATTGAATCATATATACGAGCGAACAACTTACTTATCTTCCAGCATCATCCTTTTAAAGAACGAACCTTTCATCCAATGATTAAGGATGTTGAATTCCAGTCGTTTGGTCATTTTGATTTTAAGAAGCTGTGGATACCGCGATGAGATAAACTAAAGTTAAGCACAGTATGTAAAGTTTGATTATTAGTTGTTTACTGCCTTTTCCTGTAAGACACGTAAACGTATACTAATATATGGTATAAAGACGAGGTGATTATATGGAAGCTTTTATAAGATGTGAACAATATAACTTTATTAGGCAGCAAGTGCAGAATCTGATTAATGGCTATGCAACGGTAAACGATAATGATGTTCTAAACGCACTAAAGTCCCTCATAATGGGAAAAGTGCTAAATTGTTTTGAAGACCTTAGTAAGGAGCAAAAAAAGTTGATAGAACCAATTCTTGCAATTAAGGATAGTAATGATGCAGAAGTCTATTTCTCTAGATTGAAGGAATATGTCATACCTTTTAAGGAAGTTTCAGAGCAATCGATTAAGCGATTATTCCCAAAGGTTAAGAAGCTCAAAGTGCCTAAAATGGAAAATGTCGATAGGAGGGAACTTATTTATTTGGCTTGGGATGATCCCGGTTCGAATAAACGATTGATTGTTACAGAATATGAAAGAAGATTGATTGGGCTAGAAGGTACATTTCAACGAATCAATCAAAAAGGAATGTGTACGATTTGTAATAGCTATGCAGAAATAGGGTTGTTTACAACAAAAAACAAAGGTCAGGATAGGGATTCCTATACGGTTAAAGGAAATTATATTTGTCAGGATAATGAGAAGTGTAATGCCAATATTAGTTCTTTAGATAAGCTAATTAACTTTATCGATTTATTGAAACGAATAAAAAAATGAAGTCTATTGCTCGGAAACTTGGCGATAAGCTAGGTTTCCGGGAAAGAAGAAAAGTTGATTACTTTTTGGAGTTTAAACAAAAATTAGTAGAATGTAATGCATTAGAAGATCCGCAGTGCCTTCTTTGTCGTTCTGCATTTTGAACTGTGGTAAGCGGACATCAGAAGAAACTTTATTTGTGTATAAAAAGATCGAATGTGACTGTTTGTGGACATAGGAGACCCTACACAGTCAAAAAGTAGTAACTTTATCGTGTTTATACCTAAATAAGGTATCCTGTGTCGACTTAACCCATAAAACACGCCCCAAAAATAAAAATAGCGAATCCAGTGTCCGCAACTGTGCAATTTCCTCTAGAAAGAAAACTTCGTCGCAGTTTATTCTTTAAAGAACCTAGTGGCAACTAGGTTCTTCTTATGTTTAAGGTAGATTATTTCCTGCTGCAAGGTAAAGTTCATACCATTCTTCTCTCGTTAATTTAATATGTGAAGCTTTAGCAATACCTCCTAGGCGTTCTGGATTCATGGTTCCAACAACGGGCTGAACCTTTGCAGGGTGACGTAAGATCCAGGCGATGGCGATTGCTGAATCCGTTACTCCGTATTTCTCAGCAAGATGTTGCAGTTTTGCATTCACTGCAGGAAAATCATTATTTCCAACGAACACGCCTTCTATCTTTCCATATTGAAAAGGAGACCATGCTTGAATTGTCATGTCATTTAGACGGCTGTAATCGAGTATACCATTATCTCTTACAAGAGAGGGATTATGTTGCATATTCACGTTAAGTCCAGCATCAATCATACTAGTATGCATAAGACTTAACTGTAGTTGATTCACAATTAAATCTTGTTTTACATGTTTTTTCAATAGTTCAATTTGTAAGGGGTTATGGTTACTTACTCCAAAGTGCCGTACTTTTCCACTTTCTTGTAGCTCGTTGAATGCTTCAGCTACTTCTTCAGGTTCCATTAATGCGTCAGGTCGATGGAGTAATAGAATATCAAGATAGTCCGTGTTCAATCGTTCAAGACTGCCATTGACGGATTCTACTATATGGCTTTTGGAGAAATCAAAAGACCCTTTCCGAATACCACATTTTGTTTGCAAAATCATTTTTTCTCGAACCGACGGATTCATGTTAATAGCTTGTGAAAAAATTCGTTCCGATTCACCTTTACCATAGATGTCTGCGTGATCAAAAAAGTTAATACCATTTTCCAATGCATTCTGAATAACGTACGCTGCTTCCTGATTGGATAGATCCTTCATTCGCATGCAACCTAATGCAATGTTTGGCACCTTTAACTCACTATTACCTAATGTTAGTTTATTCAAAAAGACACCCCGTTTCATCGTTTAGTGTAATTTTAGCACAAGGAATTGATTTATGTGGTCATTGGATTATCGCATGGAGGCTTGAATTCTATTAAATGTTGTGTGCTGCGCAAAGTGATACAATGACTATAAATAAATTAGAGAGAAAGGGTGATAACGTGAAAATTTACATAGCAAATGTTTACGTTGATGATCAAGATAAGGCATTGAAATTTTATACAGAGGTTCTTGGATTTGTTAAAAAAATGGACAAATCTGCGGGTGATCGGAGATGGGTCACAGTTGTCTCGCCTGATCAAAAGAATGGTGTGGAACTATTATTAGAACCTGCCTTTGAACCGGCCAGGACGTATCAAAAGGAACTGTTTGAAGGGGACATTCCTTTTACTTCATTTGCGGTTGAGGATATTCATGGTGAGTATGAAAGAATGAAAGAATTAGATGTTGAATTTGGGATGGTTCCAACGGAAATAGGAGAAACCATTGTGGCTGTATTTAATGATACATGCGGAAATTGGATTCAGCTTGTTCAACAGTGATAGTTAATTCGCTAAAAAAATTTTTTATTTCCTAGTATGGTTTTACCTATTATTTTCGTCTATATAGTAGTAAGTAATATATAGGAGGGTACATACGTGGCTAATCAAAACGATTTACATGAAATTGGAACGACTTCCCAGGCATTAAATGATGATTTTAACCAACTCATTCAGCCTTACCGATCAGAATTGTGGAGGTACTGTAGCTATTTAACTGGATCCCCTTGGGAAGCGGAAGATCTGGTGCAGGAAACCATGTTAAAGGCATTTGCTTCATTAACACGAATAAGGCAACGGATATCACCAAAGTCGTATCTTTTTCGAATCGCATCTAATACATGGATTGATCAATGTAGAAGAAATAAATTGGATATTCAGTCCTATGAGATAGAATTAGTTGCTACTGAGGGGCAAGTAGATGAAGACAAAATGGAAGATGCCATGGAATTTTTAACGGTGAATCTAACACCGAAACAACTGGCTGTATTTTTGTTAATAGAGGCATTTGATTTTACCGCAAAAGAAACAGCGATACTGATTGGGTCTACTGAAGGCGCTGTCAACTCGAACATTCATCTAGCAAGAAAAAAGATAAAATCGATCAGCCAAAAGGATAGGGTTAATTTTAAAGCTAAACCATTAGCTGAAACGGAAAAAACGATTACTACGAAGTATATGAATGCGTTTATGGAAGGTGATTTTCAAACCATTGGTAGTTTGCTAGATGAGCATGCAACAAACCATATTGTCGGAACTGGGATGGATATTGGAAAAGCTCAAATTAGAACTAACTCTATGGGGGACTGGGCTTCCGGACCGCGTTCGATTGCTATTCATGGTGAGATGATAAGTCTATGGGGAAAAAATATTGTAGTCTTTACACGGACGATTGATGCTGTCGAAAAGCTGTGGGACGTGACAGAGATTGAAATCGAAAACGATAAAATAATCACTCACAAGAGCCATTATTTTTGTAAAGAGTTGCTAGCTATTACAGCAAACGAGCTTGGAATGGAGTTAGATGAATCAAAGGATTTATTTGGATTTCCATGGTAACTAACGAAAAACTAAGGAGACAGTGAGAATGGCTTACAAGATAACTTCATTAAAGTCTCACCTGACACGAAGCGGACAGAATCAAAGGTGCCACAAAACAAACCGAAGAAAACAGTGGCACGCATACATTATGAAATGCTTTCTGGTAAACCGTATGCTTATACACAGGACGAATTAGACTTTCAAACGCATTGCATTCGAAATAATTTGAATGGAACGGAAGAGGAAAGGGAAGTTTTTTTCAGTAAATCGCGTGCATGTCTACGGGCGTCATCTTTAGTAAAAACACATGGGTTTGGTTGTCATTATGATAAGGATGGGAAAATCGCGATTGTTCCGATGGAGTCGGAATCGTATGATACATTTATTCGTTCGGACATCAAGATACTAGAAGGCATGAGGTCAAAGCGATAAAAGTACATTCATAAATCCTAAGATTGCAGCATAAACATGAAGGGTGAATTTTTAATAGTTGGTAAAATTGGTGTAGTGTGGAAGGCTAGATTTTCGGGAATGATGGCAAGGGCAACGTTAATATAATTTTGTTTTAACGCGTTTACATAATACCGCGAAAGCCGATGGAAATCTGTTTTTCGCCGATAAAATAATGGAGTTTGCCGTAGTTTTGATGAATTTCACCGATACTATCCTGTCCTGCAAGAGCTACGAATCGCCCCCATCCATGACATTTAATAAAAGATCAAAACAAAGTGTTCCGTATTGTGAATGGTACACGTGGCGCACCAAATCATTGAATGGGCATATGATGTGTAATCATAAGAGTTTTTAGGAGGATTACGCAATATGTATTCAAATAATTATAATAAATATGGTGCATACCATTTTGATCCTTATCGTCAAATGACATCCCGAGCTGTTGCTGAAATAAGGGGAAGTGAATTGGCACCTGAGTTGCATGGGTATGTTGTTTTCACAGATGTCCCCTATGGTACGAACGTTACGGTGGAAGTAACGGGTTTACCAGATTATGAACCTGGATACGGTAATAAAGCTCCAATTGGTCCGCATGGCTTTCATATTCATGAACATGCTACATGTGGGAGTATGGAAGAACCTGAGCCATATGAAGAGGCAGGAGGACACTGGAATCCACACAACCAACCGCACGGTAATCACCCGGGTGATTTTCCAGTTTTATTTTCAAATAATGGGTACGCGTACATGTCATTTTTTACAAACCGATTTAAGGTGGAAGACGTTGTTGGAAAGACGATTATGATTCACCAGAATCCAGATGATTATCGATCACAGCCATCTGGAAATGCAGGGAAACGAATTGGCTGCGGGCCGATTAAAGCTTGGTAATTGTTGCAACGAAATACCTCTTTGGATATGCTAATCCAAAGAGGTATTTTTCTCTTATAACTAAAGGATATTAAAATAGTGCAACTAAAGGCTTTTGCCATTAAAGCTTGCGATAAGCGTTCAATTGATCGGAGGATCGAAAAAATGATTATCAGGGAACGACAGAATGATATTGTCATGATTTCACAGGATGACCATGCACGAATATCTGGAGAATTTGCTTTACAATGGAAGGATTCTTTTTTTCTAGGTAGTGATAAAAGAGCATCAGTTGAACTTGCTATAGCAGAACATGATAGAGGGTGGATACCTGTTGATGCTGCGCCATTTTTGAATGATAAGACAAATTTTCCATACACTTTTATGGATTTTCCGAATGTATCTAAATTTGTTTTTTACAAGCATGGAATAGATGATGTACAGGTGATGGATGACTATGCGGCAATGTTGTGTAGCCATCATTATGCTCGGTTTGCAGAGGATGACAAAAGTGAGGAAGCGCGGGAATTTGTTCGGAATGAAAAGGAGCGTCAACACAAGATTAAAGGGCAATTGGAAAATTATGATTCTAAGTTGTTTCCATTTCACTATGATTTACTAAATTTTTGCGATAATTTATCCTTGTATGTTTGCCTAAATGAACCCGGTGTATCAAAAGCGGACGAGCATTATTTTTATAAAGAAGGATTTCCAGTGCCAGATACTTTTTCTTTTTTTAAGAATCAAAAACTGGAAATAGGTTGGGTTGATGAGCGAACTATTTCATTGGAGGAGTTTCCTTTTACAGAGCCATTTTATGTTGAAGTAAAACAACGTGTGGTTGCAAAAAAGGATATTGCTATGAAAGGCTTGCTGGATGCGTATCAGGAAGCTGAGGATGAGGTTGTTCGTGTAGTGATAAAGTTGGTGAAGTAGGTATATTTTTATTCGTCTAATTATGATATACTTATTTTCTGCGATGAGCTGAATTGCATAAGACGAGAAACAAGGTAGTACATGTGAATGTGAACACATGGTTTTTCGCCGTAAACGCATAAAAGACGTCTATACATTTGTATAGGCGTCTTTTTACATGAATAAACTTATTTTTGTTTCGTTGCTTCCGTCATTTGATGCCATATCGAACCTTTTGCTTGCTCGCCGCCTTCAATGCGTGCAAGAGCCATTTTTACCTGCATACGTACTTCAAATTCTGGATCATCCATCGCTTCCTGTAGTGCGGGAATAGCAGTTTCGTCCCCAATTTCATATAAAAACATCGCTGCACGCCAGCGAACAATCCGACTTTTGTCGGTCAGTGTTTTAATCATTTCTGGGATAGCATCCTTAAAACCAAGGTCTGATAAGCAATCACCAGCCGTTCGTCTCACGTTAACTGCTTTATCTTTAAGCGCCTTATACAAATAGGGAAGCACTTCAGGTTCCTCTATCATGCCAAGATATGCAGTAGCAAGCCGGCGAATAGATGCTTTTTCATCGTCTAATGCTTTATCCAAAACGGGTAAATCATCGAGTGTGGGATCCATTCGATCAAGTGCTGCATAACGCTCTTTCCAGCTTGAATTATCTAGCATTTCAAGTGTCACCTTTTTACTTTGTGGCTTTGTAATTTTTTCACTTGGGCCATCATCAGATAAAGCGATTTTCACCAATTCATTTAGTCGAGCTTGGTCATAACTGGCAGAAAGTTCTTCGACGATGTCATGGCCAATTTCGGTTATATCACCGTAACGTGGACTTTGTTCCACCCATTTACGTTCCATCAACATGTTGGTTGAGGCTTCTGTTGCTTTCATCGTTGCTTCCATAAACCGTTCTGGAAGTCCGAAACGTTGCTCATCGTCACCTTCTTGGAGTTTTACCTGAACTGGAATACCGCGGAACATTTGGATGAAAACCTTTATTTCGCCAAAGTGTTCATCAGGTTCAGCTTTTTCAGAAGAAGTAGTTTCGAGATTATCCTCGCTTGATCCTAAAATACTACGTACTTCTGGGAGTATTTCCTCCCAAGCAACTCTAGCATTTCTTTCTAAAGCGATAAAGTCTATCACGCGATAAATTCCTTTCACTCCGTTTACCGCAAAAAGTTTTTTAATATATTCTGGGGCATTGCGTAAATCATCATCATGCTTATAATTTTCTGTCTGCATGTCTGGGAGTTTTTCATCCACGTTTATTTTCATCGAATGTGGACTTGGTGTTGGTTCAATCGAAACAATTTTCATTTCACATTCTCCTTCAAGTACGTCCTATGACCGATTTTAACAAACACATTATGATTTATCCATTTCTCTTGTTTATTTCGGTATTGATGAAGGATTTTCGCCATTTCATGAAGAAATAAATAGAGTTAGGAAACTAAAAAATTTGAAAAGGTGAAGACCATGTTGAATGAACAACAATTAAAAGCTATTAAGGAATTACAAAATAGATGTGAAAATGAGGAAAACATACAGCTAAAGTTGAATTGGGAAATGCTTCAGGCAAGAAAGGAAAATGTGAAACGAGATTTTTTTCACCACAAAAACGGTAAATTGGTGGGATATCTAGCAATTTATCCATTTGGTAATAAATATGAGATTTGTGGAATGGTTCATCCAGCTGATCGAGGTGCTGGAATTTTTTCAGCCCTATTTCAAGAAGCGATGAAAGAGATTCCAAGTAATGCAGCGGAGATTTTAATTAATGCACCAGCGAAATCACATTCTGCCAAGCGTTGGTTGAAAAAATATCCAGCAACATATGATTTCTCCGAATACCAAATGAAGTGGCAACCAACAGAATTAAAGTTAAGGAACGATTTTATCCAATTAAGAAAAGCAACCGAAGATGATTTTGAAACTAAAGTTAAATTAGATGTAGCGTGCTTTGGGTTCGACGAATCAGGTGCACGTGAATTCAATAAGAACGAAAACAGTAAGAAAATATCCTATATGATTGATGTCAACGAAGAGACGATTGGCAAAATTGGGGTCACACGTGAAAATGGAGAAAGCTATATTTATGGATTCGCTGTTTTCCCGCGTTTCCAAGGAAAAGGTTATGGAAGGATGGCGTTGACGCAAACGGTTATTGCCGAGGAGAAAACTGGCAATGGCATCTTGTTAGAAGTGGCTGCTGAAAACAAGCATGCTTTAACGTTATATGAGAATTGCGGATTCCAATCATATGAAGTACAGGATTATTATCAATACAAGAGGTGAAGGTTATGACGTTGATGGGTATTTTAAAAGATATTCCGTATGGTCCTTGGTTGTTATGGCAACAGGTTCTAATAGACTTTGAAAATGCTGAAATTAACGGTAATCCTACGAGAATAATAAAACATGTAAGTGGTGATTGAAATGAAATTAGTAAGACCAGGTATGGAATGGAAAGAAGAACATGAAAGCTATGCTAAAGAATGGGGACAAGCAAGAATGGTCCCGAGTAGCTTTGATTTGAATGGATTTGAACGTTACGAAGCATATTTAATAGCGTTGGCCGATCGTGAAAAAGGAAGTGGTAAGTGGCTGCCTAGCACCAATTATTTTTTGGTAAACGATAAAAACCGTATTTTAGCAATGATTGATATTCGTCATGAACTAAATGACTTTTTATATAATGTTGGAGGTCATATCGGGTATGGTGTCCGTCCATCTGAGCGCAGGAAAGGATATGCTACCCGTATTTTAGCTGAAGCCCTAGTTAAATGTCGTGAACTAAAGATGGATCGAGTTCTTGTTACATGTGATGAAGATAATATTGGATCAGCAAAAGTAATTTTGAATAACGGCGGAATAGAGGATGAAAGTTTTACAGAAGAAGATGGAAATGTGAAGCGACGATTTTGGATAGAGAATAAATAAAGGGGGTTCTACATTGCAACGAGTAGATGTGGCATATTCACTAATATATGATGAGTCAGAAAACAAAGTATTAATGGTGAAAAATAATAAATTCAATAACTGGACATTGCCTGGTGGAGCGGTTGAGGCAGGAGAGACATTGAAGCAAGCTGCTGTAAGAGAAGCGAAAGAAGAAACAGGTTTAACAATCGAGGTAGGAGAAATTGTATCGGTAAATGAAGCATTTATGGAGCAAAACGGCCATCATGCATTGTTTGTAACCTTCAGGGGAAAAGTGATCGAAGGCGAAATTGCTATTCAGGATACGGATGTTAACGTTGGAATTTCAGAAGTGAAGTGGATTGATTTAGAAACTGCTTCTGAGTTGATGCCCTACCATGAGACGGGAGTAAAAGCATTACTAGAATCTTCTATTCCTTATAACTTTCAAGGTGGAAGGCGTTATATGAACTATCAATTTTCTAGAATGAATCAACAAGAGGCAGAAGACATTGCGTACAATTGGCATTACGATGGAGAATATGCGTTTTACGATATTCAAGCTGATGAGGAAGATCTTCAAGAATTTATCGATCCTAAGCAACGTGGAGATTCAACTTTTGTGGTAAAGCGTGATGACGAGGTAATTGGTTTTTATAGTTTTCGTCAAACCAATCCGGGAACTATCGATATTGGACTTGGCATGCGACCCGACTTAACTGGGAATGGAAATGGTAGGCAATTTTTGGAGGCGGGATTAGCATTCGCGACGTCAACATATAACCCAACCACCTTCACGTTATCAGTTGCTACTTTTAATAAGCGAGCGATTAACGTATATAAAAAAGCTGGATTCATAGAAGTAAATACGTTTATGCAGGATACAAATGGTAGTCGCTTCGAATTCGTAAAAATGAGGAAGGAAGTTTCCGAATGATTGATACGTTTTCGATGAGAACCCCATTTAAGGATGATCGAATGATTCGCGTCTATCTACCAAAAAGCTATACCCAGTTCTTGAACCATTATACAGTTTTATACATGCACGACGGTCAAAATGTTTTCCATGATGAAGAAGCAATCGGTGGTGTGTCTCTAGGGCTTGAGCGTTACTTAGATGAAAATCAAATAGATATTATTGTCGTCGGTATTGATTCAAATCCTGTTTTTGAAGAACGCGTGAATGAGCTGTGCCCATGGGTGAATGGCAAATACAGTAAAGAGCATTTTAATGATGATCGAGTAATTGGTGGTAAAGGTGCCAGCTACTTAGAATTTATCGTACAGGAGCTTAAACCGCTAATCGATGAAAAATACCGAACAAATAGGAAATCGGCATCGATGGCAGGAATATCACTTGGTGGCTCGATGTCGCTCTATGCAGGTTGTCGTTATCCAGAAACTTTTACCCGAATAGCAGGTATTTCTTCTGCATTTTTTCGTAATCAGGAAGAGCTCAGTGACCTAATACGTAATACTGATATGTTAGCACTTGAGCGTATCTATTTGGATTGTGGGGATAAAGAAACGAGTGATGAAAAAATCAGTAAAGCCTTTTTACATTCCAATGTAGAGGTGGTTGAGCTTGTAAAATCTAAAGTGAAGAATACTAGATTTGAAGTCTTTGAAGGAGCAGAGCATAGCTATGCTTTTTTTAGAAACAGATTTCCGGAAGCATTAAAATATTTAATAGAGGAGTGAGTGAAAGTTGAATTTATTCAATGGAGTTTATCAAATTAATATTCGGGTTACTGACATGACAATTTCTTCTAAGTGGTATCAGGAGGTCCTCGGTCTGAAGGTAGTAAAAGATTATGATACGACTGTTGTTTTGGGATTTAATGATTCTTCGGTTGCTGTATGTTTGATCGAGCTAGCTGAAAATGAGTCATTGCCATTAAATTTGGAGAACGGAACACATCCAGTTTTTGCAATTCCTACAGCACAAGCTGAAATATGTAAACAGAGACTGACCGAAATGGATGTTTCAATTGTTGTAGGTGGAAGTGAAGCGCATTTCAAGTTTACTGATCCGGATGGTAATTTGTTGGAAGCTTTCTTACCAGACCTGTATGAAAATGACGCGTTCCAGCATTTAAGGTAAAAATGTTGGAATTAAAACGATTTAAGTCGCGTATGATTCAGGATGTAATGCAATTATTTAGGGATACGATCCTAACTGTAAATCGAAATGATTACTCTGCTGAACAAGTAGAAGCTTGGGCGGGGAATTCCCCAACACTTGAAGAGTGGGTGGCTCGTCTTCAAAAAAGCCTAACTTATGTAGTGGTTATGGAGGAGAATATTGTAGGTTTTGGTAATCTAACCGATGAAGGATTAATTGATTTACTATATGTTCATAAAGACCATCAGGGGGAAGGAATTGGTTCGAAAATTTTGGGACAGCTGGAGTGTGACGCAAGGTGGCGTCATCTACAGCAATTGTCTACAGAAGCAAGTATTACTGCTAAACCATTTTTTCTAGCACATGGTTTTCAAGTACAACGGAAACAAGCGAAAATTATAGCAGAAACTGCTTTTACTAACTATCGAATGATCAAAACTATTTAGTGGAGGGATACAGATGATTAGTCCAGTAAAAAATCAGATCAATACAATTTTTGTTCATGTTAGTGATTTGCAAAAATCGGTGGAATGGTATGCAAGATTACTTGGCCAGGAGTATAATCCACAAGAAATTTCTGATCCTGTACATAACATGGAAATTAACGACTACACAGGATTAACACTTGATGCTGGTCCGGAAGAACAGGAGAAAAAAATTACTCCTTCACCCTATCCGTTATTCAATTTCCACACCGATGATATTCACGCAGCGCTTGCATTTGTAAAAGAATTAAAGATTGAACTAGATGAGAACCTGGTTGAATTTGATGACTTTTCCTTTTTTACGGTACGAGATCCGGATCAACATGTCATTATGATTTGTACTGGCTAATGTACAATTGACAAAAAAAGCCATTCATGTTTTAGTAAGGTTATAACTTAATAGAAAGTCCACTAGGGGTGCCATTAGGCTGAGATAAGGATTTCCTTAATCCCTTTGAACCTGATCTAGTTCATACTAGCGTAGGAAAGTGGAGGTCGGTTAATTCGTTTATATAAAGGCATTATTGTCTTTCATTAACGTTATCTACAAACCACTCCAATTTCTGGTGTGGTTTTTTTGTTTTCAAAAAACGTACACCAGAAATTCTTCACTGCCCCTATTGGATTTTCTTCATGAAAGGGGTTCTTCTATGAAACATTCTATTCCAACAGTTCTCACCATTGCAGGCACTGATCCGACAGGAGGTGCCGGAATTCAAGCTGATTTAAAGACTTTCCAAGAGCGGGAAGTTTATGGGATGAGCGTAGTGACCTCCATCGTTGCGCAAAATACTTTAGGTGTTCAAGGACTCGAGCATCTATCAGTGGAATTTATTCAAAAGCAAATGGATAGTGTCCTGATTGATATTTCGCCCGATGTTGTCAAAACAGGCATGATTGCTACATCCGAGATGATGGAGGCAGTAGCTGATGCAATTAGTAAAAATTCGATACCTTATGTAATTGATCCTGTAATGGTTGCCAAAAGCGGAGATCATTTAATGGATGTAACCGCAAAACAAACGTTGATTGACCGATTACTTCCACTTGCGACGGTGGCAACACCCAATATACCAGAAGCTGAAGTTTTATTCTCAGAAACTATTAATTCTATAGCAGATGCAGAGGATGCAGCAAGACGAATTGTCCATGAACTTGGTGCAAATGCAGCCGTTGTTAAGGGCGGTCATCATTTGAATGATGAAGCGATCGATATTTTGTATGATGGTGCGACCATTCATCGATTTCCTGCAACACGCATTCAGACAAAACATACGCATGGAACTGGTTGTACCTATTCTGCAGTTATCGCTGCTGAACTGGCAAAAGGGAGATCTGTATATGAAGCGGTGAAAGAAGCGAAAAGGTTTATTACAGCCGCAATTAGCTACAGTTTAAAGCTTGGAAAAGGAAATGGGCCAACAAATCACTGGGCTTACCGATTACATGGATTACCAAAAATGAGTGGAGGGATTTTCCAATGAATTATTTAGAGCAAATAAGGACACAAAAACCATTAATTCATAATATCACGAACACGGTGGTGGCAAATTTTTCTGCAAATGGGTTGTTGGCTCTTGGGGCGTCGCCAGCAATGGCAAATGCACCTGAGGAAGTGGCGGAAATGGCGGCTCATGCGGATGCGTTAGTGTTAAATATTGGAACGTGCACACAAGCCCAGGTAGAAGCGATGATTTTAGCCGGGAAAGCTGCAAATGAAAAGGGTATTCCTGTGGTGTTAGATCCTGTAGCTATTGGTGCAACGACATTTCGGTCAGAATCTGTAGAACGTATTTTATCCGAAATAAATGTAACGGTGATTCGTGGAAATGCTGGTGAAATAGCTGTTCTTGGTGAGTTGGATACGGAGGTAAAAGGTGCTGACTCCATGGTTGGTGAATTGGATTCGAAAGTAGCCATGTATGTAGCGAAAAAATATGATGCAGTTGTTATTGCAACTGGCAAAACGGATTTAATTACGAATGGTTACCAGTTTTCACATTGTAAAAATGGTACTGAAATGCTGCCGAATGTAACGGGTACGGGTTGTTTATTGACAGCGGTAGTCGGGGCGTTTTTAAGTATTGGTGTTGATTTTTATGAAGCGTCAGTCAAAGCCGTATGTAGCTATGGTGTGGCTTCGGAACGAGCTTTGCTGAATGCGAATGGACCGGGGAGCTTTTTGCCTGCTTTTCTTGACGAACTATATAGGCTAACTGATGAGAAAGTGAGAGAAAAGGCTAACGTCCGCGAGCTTTCACTAAAAGGAGAGTAATACCTATGATCGAGCGAAGTGATTTACGTGTTTATTTTATTATGGGAAGCATGAATACAAAAGAGGAGCCAGCTCAGGTTTTGCAACAAGCCATTAATGGGGGAATTACAGCCTTTCAGTATCGGGAAAAAGGAGTAGGTGCTAAAACAGGCGTGGCCCGATTTAAATTAGGAGTTGAGTTGCGAAATATTTGTCTTAAACACCGAATTCCATTTTTTGTGAATGATGATGTGGAACTGGCAATGAGCCTTCAAGCAGATGGGGTTCATATTGGACAGGATGATGAGTCGATTATAGAGGTAAAAAAGCAAATTCCTTCATACATGGCGATAGGGCTTTCTGTTTCAACTGTGGAGGAGGCAAAACTTGCTGAAGAGCAGGGAGCTGACTATCTTGGTGTGGGACCAATGTATGAAACAACCACTAAATTGGATGCCCGAGAACCAGTTGGTATTGATCGATTACAGGAGATATCTAAGGAAGTATCCATCCCTATTGTTGCGATTGGAGGTATCAAGCGTACGAATGCCAATACAATTATACGTTCCGGCGCTGCGGGGGTGTCTGTTATTTCTGCAATAAGTGTTGCAGAGGATGTGGAAGTAGCGGCGCGTGAATTAGATATTGCCACTAGATATCCATCCAATAAGGAGGTGATGAAGTGAATCGGACTCGGCTTTTAACAACAATGGCAGTATTTATAGCGTTGGGTATTGTTGGTGCACAATTTCTTTGGTTTCCAGCAGGAATCGCAAAAGCCTATCCCGCCCAGCATGCAATCAATGTGATGGCAGCTATTACACTCGGTCCTGGTCCAGCTGTTATTATTGCCTTCATGACTGGATTGATTCGTCTTATGCTTGGACTGGGCACTCTGCTAGCCTTCCCAGGTGGTATGATTGGTGCGTTTTTGGCAGGATATTTGTATAAGAAATTTGGTAAAAAAGTTCTTGCCGTTGTTGGTGAAATAGTTGGTACTGGAATAATCGGATCGTTATTTGCAGTTCCGTATGCGAATTTATTAATGGGTAGCTCACTTGGTGCCTTCGCATTTTTACCATCGTTTCTAGTGAGTACTGTATCTGGCGCAATCATTGGGTATCTGGTGTTGGTTCGTGTAAAGCAAACGAACCCACTGAATATTTAGCATTTGGTATCAAAAATTTAAGGAGGTTTTTAAATGACATTTACGGAAGAGTTACGAAAAGAAAATCAGGATGTATACGAAGCAATTTTTAACCACAACTTTGTGCAAGGAATTGGGAACGGCAGTGTTCCTAAAGAAGCATTAGCGCATTATATTAAGGCGGACTATGAATACTTAAATGCATTTATGTATATTTATGGTGTGGCAATCTCGAAGTCTAGCACACGTAAAGATATTCATTTTTTTAACAATCAAATAGACTTTGTACTGAACAGTGAAGTTCATCCGCACAACAATTTTTGTGAACAAATTGGTTTAACGTATGAAGAATTACAAGGTTATCCGCTTCCACCAACAGCTGATCATTATGTCAAGCATATGATGTATCACGCACATATGGGAAGTCTTGCTGAAATTATTGCCGCCTTACTGCCTTGCCCATGGACATATTTAGAAATAGGTCAAGAATTGATGAAAGGTTTCCAACCTGATGAAGGGCATCCTTTTTATCCATGGATTTCGTTTTATGCAGATGAAAGTGTAGAAGAAACTACGATGGCAATGCGGAAGATGTTAGACCAACTGGCAGAAGAGGCAAGTCCGGCAGATAAACAAAAAATTAGAACAGCATTTCGGAAAAGTTGTCAATTAGAGTTAGCTTTCTGGGAAATGGCATATACGTGTGAAACGTGGCCGGAAGACGATTATGTGAGAGCGTGATCGAAAGGTGCTTGGTGTTTTGTGTACCAGGCACCTTCTTTCAATTAAAATTCACTATGCACAATGTTAAGTACTTCTTGTATGATCTCCTTTGGTGGCTTTTCGACAAAGGTAGCATTACAAGCAGTAAGGTCAAGTGACTTTATATGTTGGCAAAGAATAGATCCAGTTGTTTTAGTTCGCTTATCTAAATTAACATTTAGTGGAAAGTCCGAAAGCGTGTTGGAGATTGGGCAGACTATTGCTAGGCTACTTAGTTTATTGAAAAAGTTGTTGCTTACAATAACTGCTGGTCTTCTACCTTTTTGTTCGTGTCCCTTTTGTGGATTAAAATCTATTTGGATAATATCGCCTTGCTTGGCGTTGTATGTCATACTTCTTCCCCTCCGATATCTACACCCGAGTCAATTTCCTTCATTGCGTTATCTAATTGCTTTTTTGACTTCTTAAAATCATAATTCGCAAATCTTTCTTGAATAGTTAATGGGTGATTTAACTTATTTATAACTATTCCATGTTCATTAACGTCAAACGAAATTACATCCCCAGTATGAACATCTAACATTCGTCTGATTTCAATGGGAACAGTAATTTGTCCTTTACTCGTTATTTTTGCATGCATTGACATCTTCAAACCTCCATTCCTTACATTTCCTTACTTTTGATTTATTATATTCCGTTGGAAGTATTTTGTCAAAATATTTTTACCCGTATTATTGTTTATAATAAACTTTAGTAGTATACTAAGTTACATGACTAATGCACTAATGCAGATAAAGAGATGAGGGATCTTTATGATTCTTAATACGGACGGGACGATGCCACTATACATCCAAATTGCTGAGTGGATTGAGACGGAGATTTTGAGTGGAAACTTCACGGTAGGTGAGAAGGTCTATTCCCAGTACACGCTTGCTGAAATGTTCACAATTAATCCTGCAACCGCTGCAAAGGGATTAAATATCTTATCGGATGAACAGATACTTTTCAACAAACGTGGACTTGGAAAATTCGTTTCGGGAAACGCAATTGAAATCATTACTGAAAAACGAAAGAACAACAAATTAAAACGACTAATAAAAGAAATAGTAACAGAGTCTGAGCGACTGAGGGTTAGTGAGAAGGAATTAATTAGCATGATTAGAACGTTTAAGAACAAGGGGGAAGATGAGTGAAAGTTATAGAATGCACTAATTTATCAAAAAAGCATCGGCGGATAAAAGCGTTAAATGAAATTTCTTTTTCCATTGAAGAAAATAAGATAACGGGACTTATTGGGCCAAATGGCGCTGGTAAAACAACCTTACTGAAAATAATGGCAGGATATTGGCGGAAGTCTGCAGGTGAGGTCAAGGTGTTTTCTGAGCAGCCGTATAACAGTTTATTAGTTTCTGCAAACACTATTTTCATCGATGATCAGATGAATCTTCCAACTGCATTAACGCTGGCAGAAATACTCAAGGAAGCTGAACGTCTATATGAGAAGTGGGATCAAGAGCTTGCGTTACGCCTTTTTGACTATTTTTCATTTGATAAAAAGCAGATCCATAGCAATCTATCAAAAGGTAAAAAAAGTACGTTTAATATGATTTTAGGATTATCATCTCGCTGTTCCTTAACCATCTTTGATGAGCCGACTACCGGAATGGATGTAAGCGTTCGGAAGGATTTTTACCGAGCTTTACTAAAGGATTATTTGGCTCATCCTAGGTCCATTATCATTTCGAGTCATTATTTAGAAGAGATGGAGGATATTTTAGAGGATATTTTACTTATCCAAGGAGGAGAAGAAAGGCTCCATTTACCAATTGATGAATTGAAAGAGTATGCAATTGCTGCTACTGGAATAACAGAAAATATTAATGTGTTAATGAATGAGCGTGAAGTTTTTTACACAAGGGATTTAAGAGATGGTCGTATACATACGGTGGTAAGAAACAATTTTTCTGAAAAAGAATTGGAAAAGGCGCAAGAGGCAGGGATTGTTTTTACTTCAGTGTCTTCGAGTGATTTATGCGTTTATTTAACGAATGAAAAAGCAGGGGGGATTGACGATGTCTTTGACAACAATTAGTGGTAGTAACCTTGTCAAAAAGCAGGTTCAATATAAATTGAAAGCTTATATTGGAGTTTTTGGTCCTTTAATCGTTTTACAGATTATAGCTATGGTGTTTTCCTTGTTAGGTAATACAGGTATGTATGGTGGAAGTAGTTATGGAATTTATGTAAATGTTAGTTATTATTCAGCTGATATTGTTATCGTATTTACGATAATATGGGCTTTTGTGAGTGCGGTTCTTTTAACGACTAGAGCCTACAGGGAGGATGATTTTACCTTTGTAACGAATCGACTTACCGCCAATATCTCAAACGTTATCTTTTTAGCGATGGCAAGCGTAATCGGTGGAACTACAGCAATATTATCGGGCTATTTTATAAAAGCGTTTTTATATTTTGTAATTGATAGTGATAGTATTGTTGGGCTGAGTTCAGGTTTAACTGTTAAAGAATTTCTGGTTGGATTGGTGGCGACCAGTCTTGCTGTGTTTTTGTTTGGTTCAATTGGATATATTATCGGGATGGTGGTACAGATCAGTAAACTATTTATTATTTTATTACCTGTTTTATTGGTAGGAGTATTAACAACGGTAGGTCTTCAAACGGGCACCTATCCATTAATACCGCTAAGTGAATTTTTTTTCCAAGAACCGTCCCTTTGGTCATTTTTTCTTAAGGTAGTGCTTACATCTGCAATTTTATTTTTCTTTTCAATTATAATTTCGAATAGAATGGAGGTTAGAAAGTGAATATGATTTTTTCATTCTTACCAATTATTATGATTGTCATTATTATTGGTGTAATTGTTCTAGTTACGAAACTAATGGCTAAAAGAAATTTTTTATCTGGGCAAAAAATGAGATGGTTGGTTGGAGCGTATGTAATAGTTTTGTTAGCTGCTCTCGGATTGAATTTTTTTATACCGAATAATGAGGATGCAGCAGCTGAAATCATGGAAAAGGATTATGGTTTTCCATACTTACACAATTTAGTATCAAATGGTAACCAAGAGGATATCGACGGAAAATTCATTGCTAAGAAATGGGACTTTCCTTTCAAAAGTAATGAATTAACGATAACAGCCTCTGAAAATGATGTTAATCAAATCTCCATCTTTGTTGAGAGAAGAGCCGATAATGAAAAACGAATTGATGTAACGTTTTATCAATCCCCGGCATACGTAGAAGGTGTCGACATATCAGATGAAATTCGACCACCACGACTTGACGTATCATCAAATATATTAACGATAAGGAAGCCTGCACAACAAGAGTTGAATTTTACTACATATAAACAACCATTATCAGTAAGGCAATTTTTAGGTGAAAGTTTAATGGGAATGGATAGCACCTTTAGACGAGGTGACCAACTCCTGTTAATCAGCGTACCTATGGACCTAAAAGTAAAACAAAATGGTTTTCTAGGAATTGAATACTTATGGGAAGGGTAACGAAAACGTAGATAAAAACTCCACGACTCACCAATTTTCTCCTTATGAATATCATGACAGATAGATATGATATTTGGAGGAGAGATGAAATGGATATTTATGTAGTGCAGCGTGGTGATTCGTTGTGGAGAATTGCGCAGCGTTATGATGTAGATATTAATCAGATTATATTAGTTAATCAACTTGATAATCCTGATGTATTGGTTATAGGTCAGTCGCTAGTAATTCCGAATCCTGATCAAGAATATGTTGTGACTCCAGGCGATACGTTATGGGAAATTGCACAGGGTTACGGGGTAACAGTTGCTGAACTTGCGGCAGCAAATAACATTACGAATTCATCGTTGATTTTTGTTGGTGAATTACTACAAATCCCGTATTCCATTCATATTGTTCAAGTTGGGGAGTTTTTGTGGGGTGTCGCACAAGAATATGGTGTGCCAGTTGATCAAATCGTGGATGCGAACAATATAGCTAACCCATCGTATATTTATCCTGGGCAGCGGCTTCGGATTCCAAATGCAATTAGACCGGTAAAGGAAGTCAATACCTATATTACACAAACAGATGAACAGGCACGTAGAGAGGTACTCGCACTTGGAAGTAATTTTACCTATCTATCACCTTTTATGTATAGTATGCGGACGGATGGAACGCTAACTGAAATGCAAGAGGCAGGATTACTTCAAGCAGCGGATGCAACGAATACTGCACCACTTTTAGTTTTAACAAATTTTACAGATGGTGAATTCAGTTCAGATCTAGCAGCAACTATTTTAAGAAGCCCAGAATTACAGGAAACGTTAATTACAAATATCTTACAAATAATGCGGACAAAAGGCTATACGGGTATAAACATAGATTTTGAATATGTGTATCCTGAAGATCGGGAAAATTATAATGACTTTTTACGACGATTAGTAGCTCGGTTACATCCAGAAGGTTTTACTGTGTCGACTGCTTTAGCTCCTAAGGATAGTGCAGACCAACAAGGGTTATTGTATGAGGCGCATGATTATGAAGCTCACGGAAATATCGTTGATTTTGTGATTATTATGACGTATGAATGGGGCTGGGCAGGCGGAAGACCTTGGGCTATTGCTCCGCTCAATGAAGTGCGTGAAGTGTTAGATTTTGCTGTAACGGTAATACCTCCTGAAAAGATTCTTATGGGTGTACCATTATATGGACGTGATTGGAAAATCCCGTGGCAAGAGGGTACTTTTGCGACACTAGTCAGCCCAAAGGAAGCGGTTCAACTTGCGGCAAGGTACAATGTTTCGATTCAATACCATGAAACGTACGAATCACCATTTTTCCATTACGTTGATGAAACAGGGCAAGAACATGAAGTGTGGTTTGAAGATGCTCGCAGTGTAGAAGCAAAATACGAAACAGTAAAAGAGTATGGTTTACGAGGTGTTAGCTATTGGGTGTTAGGAAACCCATTCCCTGAAAATTGGGCAGTCTTAACCGATAACTTTAAAGTCAGGAAGCTATAGAAATTGTTGAGGTACCTATGTGCCTCTTTTTTTTGTTCTAACGTCAGAAAGCTTAAGTTATGGTAGACCTTATAAGAAAAACTTCGGCATTCGCTATTAAGGACAAGGCGAACGCCGAGCAATCCTGTAGGGCGTTAAATTTAGGGTTTGAACAAAAAAGAACTTCCTCTTATGATTGAAATATGCAACGGGTCAAAAGCCCTTAAAAAATCAATCAATAGAAGGAAGCTCTATATTATGAAGTTTAAACAAAAACAAATCCAAAATCAACGTATTGAACATATTTCACCTGATCATTTAATTGTTGGAATTGATATCGCTAAAGAAATTCACGTCGCTAGAGCTGTTAATTTTCGTGGAATTGAACTTGGAAAGTCTCTTAAATTTTCAAATGACATGGCTGGGTTTGAACAATTGATGTTTTGGGTTGAGTCGCTACAAAAAGATAGTCAGAAAACGCAAGTGATCATTGGCATGGAACCAACCGGTCATTATTGGTTACTCCTTGCGTACTGGTTGATGGAAAAAGATATAGAAGTTGTTACGGTGAATCCGTATCTTGTAAAAAAGAATAAGGAAAATCGTGATAACTCACCAACCAAACATGATGTAAAGGACGCTTTAGTAATTGCGGATATGATTAAAAATGGATACTATTCAGTATTACATTTACCTCAGGGGCCATATAAAGATTTACGTGAATTAATGTCTCTTCATGAGTTCATCACCAAGCAACGCGTAAGTGTTCAAAATCAAATACACCGTTGGTTGGATAAATGGTTTCCCGAGTATTCGAAGGTGTTCAAAGATTGGACTGGTAAAATGTCAATCTCAACCCTGAAACGATTCCCGTCTCCAAAAGAAATCAGGGAAATGAGTGAGGAGGATATTTTAAAAGCATGGAAAAAGGATGTTAAACGGATTAGTAAAGCTCATGCGAAAGAACTTATCAAGCAGGCGAAATGTAGTATTGCAAGTGAAGATGGGATGGATAAGGCTACTTGGATGCTGAAATTATTGCTAGAACAATATGAACAGTTAACAAAACAGATTGAGGAAATAAAGGAAAAAGCAATAGGCTTAATTGCGGATCTATCGATTTATGAACCATTAATAGATATAAAGGGACTAAGTCCTTTACTAGTCACAAGCCTTGTAGCTGAAATAGGGCACATCCCCAATTTTAAGCATGGAAATCAAATCTTACGTCTGGCGGGACTCCATTTAGGAGAGAACAGTTCTGGTAAGCATAAAGGCGAAATTACAATCACAAAACGAGGTAGGTCACGTTTGAGGAAGCAGCTATTTCTGGCCGTACTGAGTTTAGTTAGGAACAATAAAGAGTTTTGGGAATTACACCGGAGAAATGTTAAGGAAAAGGGTATGAAAAAAATTAATTCGATTATGAAGTTATGTGGAAAATTGGCACGCATGATGGTGGGCATGATGAGACATAAAACCTTTTATAGCTCAGAACGGGTAATCCCGCAGGTCGAAAGAGCTGCATAAAGAAATCGTGTTTTTATATGTGGACAAGGTTTTCCCATGAGGGAAGAATTAGAATAGAAAAACGAATTACTTTTAACTTGATAAGAATTATTATCGAATATTTAATTATTCGTGGGATTTCATAAACAAGCACAAAGAGGACTGATGTAGAAAAACAATAGGGCACAGACCCGTTAGCCGAGCAAAAGTCAGGCTCCACTCTTGGACAGATGTAACGAAGGATTGAAAGGGCAAATGACCCGTTGAGACATGGGAGGGTGAATCACCAAGGGCATTTGGAGCAAGTGCTTTATATGGAAAAATTATGGAATAGTGTCTATTCCAACAGCACTCCCCCCTTTTTTTGCCTAAAACGGGTTGCCGATTTGGTTATGTCAAGTTTTTACTAGTTCAAGATGGTTAGAAATCCTGCGAATAATAGAGTATTTGAAAGAAAACTCAATCATACAGAGGGAGTTTTTCTAATTGCTGTTTTGGTATTCCTTTCGCTTTTCTTTTTCCCGTGTAATAATAGGAGAAAACAAAGTCGAAGGATGAAAGCATGACGAAAACTATTGATCTACATGTGAAACCAAACGCTGTATCTGAATATAAAAAGGGGTATCCATTGATTAGCAATGATACTATTTCGAATGTAAATGTACTTCAAAAAGAAGGGGACATCGTACAGCTAATTGATTCCAATCGTCGATTTATCGCTAAGGGTTACCACGGAAAGCAAAATAAAGGACTTGGCTGGGTGTTAACCTATAACAAAAATGAAGAGATAAATTATGCCTTTTTTAAATCAAGAATAGATGCTGCTTTGAATGCTAGGGAATCTTTTTATCAAAGTGATGAAACCACCGCATTTCGAGTTTTTAATGGTGAGGGAGATGGAATTGGCGGGCTTACCATTGACTATTTTGATGGTTTTTATTTGATTAATTGGTATAGCGCGGGAATTTACTCATTTAAAGACGAAGTTATCCGTGCACTTGATGAACGTTGTGACTATAAAGCAATTTATGAGAAGAAGCGGTTTGATACAAAAGGTCTGTACATTGATGACGATGACTTTGTAAAAGGAACACGCGGTGAATTTCCAATCATCGTGAAAGAAAACGGAATGAATTATGCGGTGTATTTAAATGATGGCGCGATGGTCGGCGTGTTCTTAGACCAACGTGAGGTAAGGAAGGCTATCAGGGATAAATACGCTAAAGGTCGAAATGTATTAAATACATTTTCTTATACTGGTGCGTTTTCTATAGCTGCTGCGTTAGGTAGGGCAACAACAACTACAAATGTGGATCTCGCAAAGCGAAGTAAAAGCAAGACAATTGAACAGTTTAGTGTGAATGGAATAGACTTTGAGCAGCAGGTTATAAGGGTAATGGACGTATTTGACTACTTTAAATATGCCAAACGGAAAGAATTAAAGTTTGATATGGTTGTTTTAGACCCACCAAGCTTTGCTCGGTCAAAAAAACATACCTTTAGTACAGCAAAGGATTATCCTGCATTGATCAAGGATACCATAGCTATCACGGAGAAAAATGGTGTGATTGTCGCTTCAACGAATAATGCATCATTCGGCATGCGGAAGTTTAAGGGATTTATTGATAAAGCATTCAACGAACTGAACACGAAGTATAAAATTTTAGAGGAGTTTTCATTACCATCAGACTTTAAAACGAATCCTATGTATCCACAAGGAAACTACCTGAAAGTTGTTATTCTTGAAAAGAAGTAGGATGCTTGATTCATTGGGTGGTTCGAAAACCCGATAAATTGCCATTAGTCTCCAATAAAGCTTGATATAATGAGAAGTGGAAACGAGAAGAATGGGGTGAACGAATGATTAAGGCAGTTATATTTGATTTGGATGGGACGTTGTTGAACCGGGATGCATCGGTTAAAGATTTTATAACTGATCAATACGAGCGATTGAAAAATTATCTAGGTCACATTCCAAAATCAATCTATATTTCGAGATTTATTGAATTAGATAACAGGGGTTATGTTTGGAAGGATAAAGTGTATCGACAATTGGTAGAAGAAAATAATATACAACTATCTCCGGCCTTTCTACTAGACGACTATGTGAAACAATTTAAAAATCATGTCGTGTCTTTTCCGAATCTTGTTGAAACGTTGGATGAACTTGGAAAAATGTCACTTCGGCTAGGCATGATTACAAACGGACAAGGACAATTTCAATTGGATAACATTAAATCGCTAGGAATTAAGGATTATTTCGATTCGATTCTTATTTCCGAGTGGGAAGGGCTAAAAAAACCTGATCCTGCAATTTTTCAAAAGTCACTTCATCAGCTTGGTGTTAGATCGAATGAATGTATGTTTGTGGGCGATCACCCGGAGAATGATATCCAAGCAGCAAAGAAGGTTGGGATGAAAACTGTTTGGAAACAGGATGACCATTATAATGCTCCTGTGACGGATTATACAGTAGCGGACTTAATTGAGTTGCCTGCTATTATTGCAAATGAAAATTAAGGATGAGGTTGGGATAAAAGTTACTTTATCAAAGAGAATCCGAACCATAATTTAAAATGGTGTAAAAAAACCGCTCCGGAAATATACTTCGCTTTCCGCGGGTGGCTGGTGAGCCTCCTCGTGCTTCGCACTCCGGGGTCTCACCGATGCCATTCCTCCCGCAGGAGTCTACGTATATTTCCGGAGCTAATATAGATCGTTGCTCGTCATTTAAATTGATAGGACTAGTTATGTTCCAATCTCCTTCTATGTTTTTACTGTTCAACTTGCACTCCAGCTTCATGAAACGCTTTTAGCATACGAATTGTAGTATCTCGTATTAGAGTAGGAAGCACCTCGAATGAATAAGGTTTATAGACTCGTTCTGTCCATTTATGGCCGTCTTTTCCGTAAACACCCATGTTAATGGAAGGGACATTCAATCTTCTTATTTCTTCAAACGGTATTGGGTACAGCGTCTCAATTTCTGGAAAATTGTTAATCAATGCTGCAATTTCCTCGTCCGTTTCATGTAAGGAAAGAAAGCTTCCATCTGCTAGATATGGAAAAAATTTATGGATGGCAAATATCTCATTCGTTTCCTTGCGAGCATGGTCAATTGACTCTTGTACGACTTGTAAAAGCTTCTTATCCTTTTGATTTGTCTCGTTCAAAAAGTTATGTGGTAGGTATGGTGGCGCAAAGAAAATAATTACCCTTGGTTTTTTATCTGGGTCTAACTGTTGTAGTTCCTCAGCGATTTTAAAGCATAACATTCGTTCATCCAAATAGCTGTGCTCCTCAATTACCCGCTTCGATACTTCTTTCGGATGTAGTCCCATCGATTCTAATTCTAAAATAAAGTCTGCAAGGGTCGTTACTTCAATCTGCCACTTTCGACCATTTACAGCAGGTAAGTTGCTTCGCCGAGCAAACTCCCCATATTGTCTCGCTGCTTCTTCGGCCACCTGTTCACATGCTTCGTTTGCTATTTTTTCTAATTTATCCATTACTTCTTTTGCAGTTGCTTCATAAATGAAATAGTTAAAATATAAATAACTACTTTTTGCTGTTTGAACGTTGTAGGACGTTTTCGTATCTTTTTGATATAAACACGAGGGTGGTAAAATTAATTCTCCATCGATGTTTTCGGTTAAATCCAAATTGTTATTAATCCGTCTATTGAGTTCCGAGGAGATAAGTGTTGGATCAATTCCAGATAATGTGTCTCCAACATGTGTTTCTCTCCCATAAATATAAAAGCTTGGCAAAAGTTTACCAGCGGAACCAGTGTAAATGTAGCGATGTGGGTCGTTTTCATACATTGGGGTGATAAAATCCGTATTTATTGCCACGACGTAATCAAGGTTTTCTTCTGCTTTTAACCGATTAATTTCTGCAATAGACGAAGTAACGCCTTTATGTTGGCTTTCTTCATCAGGGTTCGTCATAAATAAAATATTGCCAGGTAATTCATCTAGATGCTCTGAAAAATAAAGCAAATTTGCGAGATGAACGGCTAGGCCGCTTTGCATATCAACTGATCCTCGCCCAAATAGATAATCGCCGGAATGTGCGTCTTTTTGAACGTCCTGATTAAATGGATAGTCCTTAAAATATGCTTCCAACGCATCTGTATCTAACGCAGCTTTTTTCATGTTGCCAAAATCATCCGTACCAACCGTATCCATATGTGCATGGTAAATAATCGTTTTCGTTGAATGGGAAGGATTCCGAATAAAAGCAAATATATTTTTTCTCCCAAGTGGATCATTTGGAACTAATTGTTCCCAGACATGGGTGGGATTGTTTTTAAAATAAGGAAAAGATTGTAGCCATTCTTTAACAGAATTAGCTAAGTTGACCTCGCCACTTGTACCATTAATACTTTCAATTGAAACCAGCTTGCGAGTAATATATTCAATTTGTTCTGCCAAGGGTAATTTTTGTATGCGCTGATACATGTAAATTCCTCCTCAAACTGTTCTTTAGTAACCTTCTACAGTATATCAGCAGGGACCTTAATTTGATACAGTTTCATCAACCGTTTTCGTAGCCGAGAACCAACGTAATAATTCATTATGATGCGTAATTATTTGCTGAGCAGAAATCGCCGCTTTATCAAACGTACTATGGGCATCTGTGACAAGTGTTGCAGCGTAATCGAGACTGAATCCTCGTCTACAAGTTGTATCTACACATAATTCCGTCTGGATGCCTGACAAAATGAAATGTTCAACCTCAAAGTTTTTCAGGTGTTCTTCCAAATCAGTGTTATAAAAACAGTCGGGCGTATTTTTGGTTAGAATTATATCTGTTTTTCTAGGTTCAATGTCTTTATGAATTTTCCAACCGTCTGTACCTGGTTCTAACGGGCTTCCAGTTGGCCCGTTATGTTGTACATATACGATAAGATGATTATTTTTACGTGCAAAAGAAATAAGTTTTTTCAAGTTTTGTAAAAGTTTTTTACCTTCATATACCGGGGGATCCATTTGAAACATTCCGTTTTGCACATCAATAATGATTAATGCAGATTTCACCTATATCACTTCCTTCTCTAAAATGCGATCATTCGTTCTGTTAATTGTATCATAAAACATCTTAATATGGTTTGTGTAATTATTTTTACTCTTTGAAGTAATTATTTGTTGCATTTAAACGTAATATAAATTACTATATAAAGTAAGGAGGAGATGACATGGAAAATCTTAGCTTAAATGTTTCATTGCTTCGCAGACGTGTACCCAACTTAACTAGTGCAGCAAAGTCTGTTGGATTACGCCCTGCAACAGTATCCAACCTGTGTACTGGAAAAATTCCTGTTGGCAGATCAGAGGTGCGCACATTAGTTGCGTTAGCATCACTTGCTGAATGTAGTTTGGATGAATTAATTATTCGAGGGGAGACGGTTGAGATGATTGAAACGAAAATTAAGACGCTCGATTTGTTTGCACCGCTTGCAAAGGGTGGAACAGTTGGATTGGTATCGCGACCAGGTATGGGACAATTGGTTGTTGTCACGGAGTTATTCCATCGTTTGCGAAATGAAGGTTTTGTAACGGTATTGTTGAAGCCGGAGGGCGATTATCCAGAAGTAAATGACATCCTTGATTATGCAGATATTGTTGCAACATCGATTGACGATGCTTACGAAAAAATGGCTGCTGCTGGAAAAGACAAAGAAATTGCTTTTGCTGCAGACCGTAGTCACGTATTAACAGGTAAAGTTTACGAGCTGCAAGAAAAATTAAATGCGATTGATATAAAAGGTGTCACAACATTTTTAGTTGATCTAAAAGGAGATGTTGTCGATGAAGATCTTCCTTATGGTCCGTTGGAAACACTTTGGCGTTTCGATGCGGATCTCTCTTTCAGGTACAAATACCCAGCAGTGAATCCGGTTTATTCAACTTCTTCCGTTTTGGAGGGGGCACATATTGACCAGAATCATCTTACTACCCAGCAACGGGCACAAAAGTTATTACGCAGATATCATGAATTACGTTCATTGGTAAATGTTAGAGGAATGGAAAGTATTCCGAAGTCGGAAATCACGACCTACAAACGTGGTGAACGGTTAGAAGCATACTTGACCCAACCGTTTTATGTTGCCGAAGAATTCACGAAACAAAAGGGAGAATCAGTCAGTCTCCACGATACCATTAATGATGTCCGAAAGATTTTAGACGGTAGTACAGATGCACAAGATGTTGAAACGTTAAACTATATTGGAAAGTTATAAAAAAATGAACCTGGTGCTTGGTAAAAGCACCAGGTTCCTGTTAGTATATAAAAGGTTGTGGGGAGGTAAGGGTGTGCTTGATTCGATGAAGCTTTTGAGGGACGGAAATAAAAAACAGAAAAAGGCATTTCAAGCAATTGAGGATTTGGGCGTCATGAAGGATCTAGAAGTGTACACTCCAGTTTTATGTGGGACGATACCAATCAATATAGACTTGGATAATTCCGATCTAGATATTATTTTTCACGTAACTGATTTTGAAGATTTTAAGCAAAAATTATTAGCTTTATATGGAAAACTACCGAATTTCAGGATTAAACAAACGAGAATACGAGACCGAGATGTTCTCAAGGCAAATTTTGATTTTAATGGCTTTGAATTTGAATTATTTGGTCAGGATCAGGTAGTACATAAACAATTTGCTTATCTTCATATGAAAATTGAGCATGAGATTATGAAGAAAAACCCTGTGATAAAAGAAAAAGTAGTTGAACGGAAAATACAAGGATACAAGACGGAATCTGCGTTTTGCGATGTGCTAGAACTGCACGGGGATCCATATCTCACCTTAATAAATTATGGAATAGAAAGAGGGTATATCTATTGAATGTAACAAGCAATATTATAGCTAAAGATTTTGATTTAATTAAGAAAAAGGTCGTCGAGCATAATATGGAGGTATTGCCCGATTCTATTAAAACACCAAATGTCGATTTTGGCTTCGTAATAAGGGATGACGAAGGAGAAATAATTGGTGGCATCACCGCTAATATGTTTTGGCATCATGTTCACATCGAATTTTTGTGGGTGGACCAACGTTATCGCAAAGAAGGATATGGAACAATATTACTGAAAAAACTAGAGGAATATGCAAAAGAAGAAAAATGCCGTTTAATTTACCTCGATTCGTTCAGCTTTCAAGCTCCTGGATTTTATCAAAAAAATGGCTATGAAGTATTTGGGAAAATAGAGGACCATCCAAAAGGATTTGATTTATATTTTTTACAGAAACGATTAGGTAGCTGATCAATACTACCCAATCTTTTTCAGAAGTAGTTTCTTGAATTTCTGCTGATCTTCCTCGGTAAAGGCTTTTGGTCCTTTCGTTCGTTTGCCACTTTTTCTAGCCATAGCGCTTGTGTAACGGGTGTGTAATAGTTGATCGATGTTTTCCTGGGTATACTCGAATCCTTTATGATGAAGAGCAACGCACCCTTTTCCTAATGCAAGTGATGCTAATCCATAATCCTGGGTGATAATAATATCATTTTTCCGAGCCAATTGCATAATTCGAAAATCAGCAGAGTCGGCTCCGGTATCAACATAGATTGTTTGCACACCTGGTGCTTCATCTTCATGCGAATAATGAGCAAAGCTTTTTACCAATGTAACTGGAATTTGCGAATTTGCTGCAATCGAAATGATAGTATTTTTCACAGGGCAAGCATCAGCGTCTACATAAATCTTCAAAAATGTCATCCTCCTTTTTACACTGATAGAAATGTATACGATTTAAGGATATCAGTAATGGGCAACTAAGGTTTTCGTCATTAAAGCTTGGCGATACGCCAAGGGCGGTCGCCATGAACATTTAAGGGTAAGCAAAAATTTTCTAAAGCGATTTCACTTCGTATAGTAGATGTTGAATCTTTTGAAAGGCTTCTTCAATTGTTTGCGCAGTGATCATAATCTTTTTGTCCTCAGGATATGCCTCCGCAGCATGCTCGTATCTTGGATCATAGTAATATTCGAGCAGTAATTTGACGGCAGATTGATATTCCTCATTGGTTAAATGATCATGAATTTGCTTCGCAATTGGTGTATGGACTCGTTTCTTTATCAGTAAAAAAGCTTCCATGAATTTTTCTGGGTTGTTCCACGGGCGATAATCTTCTAGAATATTTTTTACACGTTCCTCTATCGGTAGATGAATGAATAGTTGTAATCCATTTTCTTTGTGGTTGTACAAAAAATCTGGTATTACTATCTTTCCAATCCGTTTACTTTCACCTTCCATAAAAATAAATGATTCATTTTCATATGCCATTAATTTCTCTATTAATTGAGAGTCAAATTTCTTTTGGTTACTAGGATTTAATCCAATTTGGCCAAAAATAGATCCTCTGTGGTTTGCCATGCCTTCCAAATCGAGTACTGGGTAGCCCTTTTCTTTTAACCTATTCAATAGAATGGTTTTTCCGGATCCTGTATACCCATTTAACACATAAGCTTTTGAGGTCATTTTATAGTTTGCTAGTTGTTGAACGACCCACTGTCGGTATGCCCGAATCCCCCCAGACAAACGAAATGTTTGATTATTATCCATTAATTCAAGGACTGTGGCAGCGGTTTTACTTCGCATGCCACCACGCCAACAAAATACTGCTTTAGGTGTACGAATGCGTTGAAAAGACTTTATGAATTCAGGGAGCTTTGCTGAAAATATTTCCAAGCCACGTTCTTTTGCCGCTTCAGGTCCTACTTGTTTATAAATAGTTCCTACTTCAGCTCGCTCATTATTATCGAAAACTGGAATATTAATACTTCCAGGAATTGTTGCTTCGTTATATTCTTTTGGTGAACGTACATCAACTAATGTATGGTTTTCTTTCTGTTGTAGGTCAAAAAGTTGATGTAATGTTACATCTTTAACCATAAAATTATCTCCTTTATCAAGCTGAATCTATTTTACGACTAGTATTTCCATTTGCTCTTTTACCTATAATTACTATCCTTTAAGTTTATCATAGGAAGTGGGATAGGGAGGGACTAAGTGCTTTTGTTGTAGATCTATAACCTAGGTTTCTGTACAAAAATAACCCCACAACTTAGCAACAGTTGTGGGGTTATACCGTGATTATATGGTTTGTAATTTGTTACCGAGATACGTTGCCAATTCTAGCATTCCGTATTTGTCAGCCTTCGCTTCGGCATCAGAATTATAGTTTGTATTCGTATTGACATCATAGGTGAAAATATCACCATCTTGATTATAGATAAATTCAATACCAGCAACTTGGATGTCGTTTTGCTTTAGGAACTGTTCATATTTTTTAATAATAGGATCTTCAAAATCATTGATAACCTGAAACTTCGGCTTTTCAACGGATTCTTCGCCTGCTGGGCAAAGTAAATCATCGATTTTGCAAGCATCGGCAGGACATAGTTCAAATCCCTCCGATGTATCTACACGCACAGCATATACAAATCTACCACCGACAAACTCACAACGTGTGATGTATGGTTCAGGGGCCTGAATATATTCTTGAATTAGCGTGATGCCGTCAATGGACGGATCGAATGATGGACCATCGAGATATTCTTTTAAAGCATCGATGGAATGAGATAGCTGGACACCAAGTCCCTTTCCTGCACGATTATGCTTGGTAATAAACGAATCAACGCCTATCTCCCTAGCTGCTTGGATGATTTGATCTCGGCCAACGGCAGCAATTGTTTTCGGCGTTCGGAAATTAGCAGCGTCAAGGGCCATGTATTGGTTTACCTTACTTACTTCTAAACGAAGTGCGCGACTACCATTTACTACTGTCCGTCCATGTCGTTCTAACCAGGCAAGAACGGCTTCGGTTAACTCGGGTGCAAAACGATGGTCACGCGTATGGGAGGAAGCACTCATGCGACTATAAAAGATTCCCTCTGGTGGGACGGCAGATAAATCAACCATTCCTTCATCCAAATGCCATTCTTCATATGGTAGCTCTAATTGCTCTAGTCGTTTTATCAGATGCGCAGTCCATTCTTTATTTTCGTGAATGATATAAATTTTTTTCGTCACAAAAAGACCTCCTGTTGTTCTTTTGTGTTTACCATTTTAGGGCTCACGCTTTCTTATTTTTACGTTTTTCCTCAACTAAAGGCATAACTTTTTTCGAGAATTGTTCCATTTCCTCCAATTGTGGAGAGAACTGAAGTAGTAATAGATCTACACCAACATGTTCAAACTCAATAATTCGGTCAGCGATTTGTTCTGGTGTACCGATTAAGTTCGGACGCAGTCCTCGGTTCGAAACAGAGTATTCATTTAATTTCACTTGTTGTTCGAGCTGTGATTTTCCAACGAAGTCCTGGTAGCCTGCATAACCACTAGATTCTTTAACGTCAGTAATACGCTTCCACTCTTCCAAAGCCTCTTTTTCTGTATCGCGGCAAATAATGTACGCGGCTAACCCAAAGGACTTAAATGGGGGTTTCCCGGCCTCGGCGCGAAGAGATTTCATATTTTCAACCTTTGTTTTTATCTCTTCCACTGTTCCTCCATGCATGACATATGCATCACATGCATCTACAATTACTTGCTTACCTCGCGGGCTTTCTCCCCCTGCATATAAAATAGGGTTCGGACGCTGTACTGGTTTTGGCTCCAAGTGCGCATTCGTAACTTCATAAAACTTTCCTTTATAAGTGAATGTTTTTTCTGTCCACATACCTTTTAAGACATCCAAAAATTCCTCTGTTCGTAAGTAACGCTCATCATGCTCTGTGAAATCACCATTGTATTGGCGTGCTTCTTCTTCCCACCAACCAGAAACGACGTTTAATGTAAATCGTCCATTGGAAATGTGGTCAATATTTGCTGCCATTTTTGCGGTAACAGCTGGGTTATGGAAAACAGGTCTTACTGCAGCCATAATTTCAATCTTTTCTGTAACTGCTGCGAGTGCCGCAGCAGTGGACCATGCCTCAATAGAATCATGCTCAATTCCTTTAATATCATTTAAATACAGCTCTGCAATTAATGTGGTGTCATACCCCCACTTTTCTGCGGATTGAATAACTTGCTTTGCATAATCGTATGTTGGAGGCATATTCTCATCCTCAACATTACGTAGCCATCCCCCAAAGATTGGTAACCAAAATCCATATTTCATTTTATTTTTCACTCCCCATGAATGTAAGACTGCTGTTTTCTAAAGGTTATTGTAGTTGATACAAAATCTGTAAACTGTGAACTAGTCTAAAGTGACTAGTCACTAGTCGGTAACGGACACAGAAGCCCTTATTTTTACTTTTCGGGCATGTTTTAGGGGTCTAGCGGACTCTGGGTGCCTTATATAGGTAAAAACACAGGTTAAAATCAGGTTTTTTTACTAAATAAGGGCTCCTGTGTCCTCGAACAACCACATTTACCCTGATATTGTTCAAATAAGGGCTCTGAGGTCCGCTAATTTCCACTTCGCTACTATACTTTCATTAATGAGATGTTTTTTTTCCCAGTATCGGTAAACTGCGAACTACTCTGATAGAAGATAACCTACCGCTACGGAAAATCATTTCGCTTTCCGCGGGCAACGCTTCAGCCTCCTCGGAAGAAAACCACTTCCTG